>DAINZB010000008.1:13492-27221 GCA_036749135.1 Candidatus Nanopelagicaceae bacterium
TCTTGCGGAACGCGCGGAGTTTGTTGGACTGATCTCAGATAAAGATTCACTTGCTCTGGAGCGGGCGCGAAACTTTGGCATAAGAGATTTCTATCTTCCAATGAAGGCCGATCGCGCGGAGTGGAATCGCGAGATCTTTAAAGTTACAGAGTCCCTACAACCAGATCTCGTGGTGAGCGTTGGCTTTATGCGAGTTCTCGCCCCAGATTATGTGGCGCACTTTCAGGTTATGAATACCCACCCAGCGCTTCTTCCGCTCTTCCCAGGTGCTCACGCAGTTCGGGATGCCCTAGCTGCTGGCGCCGTAGAGACAGGAACGACCGTTCACTGGGTCGATGCCGGTGTAGATACTGGGCCGATCATCGCTCAACGCGTAGTGGCGATCGAGCCGGGCGATACGGAAGAATCACTCCACGAACGCATTAAGATTGCTGAACGAAATCTCATTGTTGAGACCCTCACCCATTGGATCGATGGAGCCCTAACGCAATGAGTCAGAGAAAAAGTATCCGCCGCGCACTTCTCAGTGTCTATGACAAGAGCGGCCTCTTAGAACTTGGTTCAGCGCTCCAAGCTGCGGGCGTTGAAATTCTCTCAACGGGATCGACAGCAAAGACTCTCGCATCCGCCGGAATAGCTGTCACAGCAGTCGAGGATTACACCGGATTTCCAGAGATGATGGGTGGTCGCGTGAAGACTCTCCATCCACGTATCCATGGTGGAATTCTCGCTGATCAAAATAATCCGGAGCACCTCGCCGCGATTTCATCTCACGATATTGCGCCATTTGATCTCATCGTCGTCAACCTCTATCCATTTAGTCAGACAATCGCATCAACTGATGATTTCGCCGAGTGCATTGAGCAGATCGATATCGGTGGCCCAAGCATGCTTCGCGGAGCAGCTAAAAACCATGGTTCTGTTGCAGTTGTCTCCGATCCCTCCCAATATGCGCGCGTGCATTCAGCGCTTGCTGCCGGTGGATTTACTCTCGAAGAGCGTATTGAACTCGCGATGGAGACCTTCCGTACCACTGCTGAATATGACATGACGATCGCGACCTGGCTCGGTACTCGGATTGATCGTGCTGATGATTGGCGGGCAAAGGTCTGGCACCGTATTGCAGGGCTTCGTTACGGCGAGAACCCACATCAGAGTGCATCTGTCTATGGTGAGAGCGGTAGTGCTGGAATCGCACAGGCCAAACAGCTTCACGGCAAAGAGATGTCATTTAATAATTACACCGATGCCGATGCTGCGCTCCGAGCCGCTTTTGATCACCAGGAACCGTGCGTTGCCATTATCAAACATGCGAACCCTTGTGGAATTGCTATCGCCGCCGACATTACAATTGCTCACCTCAAGGCACATGCCTGCGACCCAGTATCTGCCTTTGGGGGAGTGATTGCGGCGAACCGTGAGGTAACAACTGAGATGGCGAAGAATGTCAGTGAGATATTTACTGAGGTTGTTATCGCGCCTTCATTCACTACTGAAGCAATTGAGATCTTAAGCAAGAAGCCATCGATTCGACTTCTCACGATTGATGGTTACACCATTGCGCGTGAAGAGTTGCGACCAATCTCAGGTGGTCTTCTCATTCAAGGCACAGATCTTGTCGATGCAGATGGTGACGATAGTGCGAATTGGAAGCAGGTCAGTGGCGCTCCAGTTTCAGCGGAGGTCCTTGCAGATCTCACATTCGCCTGGCGGGCAGTCCGAGCAGTAAAGAGCAATGCGATTCTTTTAGCTCATGATGGTGCATCGGTTGGCGTTGGTATGGGACAGGTCAATCGCGTCGACTCTGCACGCTTAGCAGTCAGTCGCGCTGGCGATCGCAGTAAGGGCTCCGTTGCATCGAGCGATGCCTTCTTCCCATTTGCCGATGGCCTACAGATCTTGATCGATGCCGGTGTTACCGCAGTAGTTCAGCCAGGTGGCAGTGTCCGTGATGAAGAAGTGATTGCCGCGGCTACAGCAGCGGGAATCGCGATGTTCTTCACCGGTACCCGTCACTTCTCCCACGCCTAACCGTTTTTTAAACCTTTCAGAGTTAAAGATAGGATCGCGCCATGAGTGCAATTACCTTAGATGGCAAGGCAACTGCTGCCGCTATTAAGGCTGAGCTCAAGGTCACTGTCGATGCCATGGCGAAGAAGCCGGGTCTCGGAACGATCCTGGTGGGCGATGATCCAGGTTCGCATTCCTACGTCGGTGGAAAGCATAAAGATTGTGCTGAAGTTGGAATCCATTCCATCCGTATCGATCTTCCTGCGAGTGCAACGCAAGCAGATGTACTAGCGGCGATTGCTGATCTCAACAGCGCGGCAGAGTGCACCGGCTATATCGTTCAACTCCCACTCCCGCTTAGCATTAACTCTCATGCAGTGTTGGAAGCGATCGATCCGAATAAGGATGCCGATGGTCTTCACCCATTAAATCTCGGAAAGTTAGTCATCGGAGATCCAGCGCCATTGCCTTGCACTCCGCGCGGAATTATTGAACTCTTACATCGTTACGATGTTTCAACCAAAGGCGCTGAGATCGTCATCGTTGGTCGAGGCCTCACAGTCGGACGACCACTTGGATTACTTCTCACCCGCCGCGGAGATGATGCAACTGTTACAACAACGCACACATCGACTCGAGATATTCTCTTCCACACTCGTCGCGCCGATATTGTGGTGGCTGCAGTAGGAGTCCCACACTCCATCACTGCTGAAATGATTAAGCCTGGTGCGGCAATTCTCGATGTCGGTATCACTCGTACTGCTGCTGGATTACAAGGCGATGTTCACCCAGATGTTCGAGAGATCGCTGGTCACTTTGCACCGAACCCAGGGGGAGTCGGGCCAATGACTCGTGCGATGCTCCTGACAAATGTTGTAGAAGCGGCACTTCGTTGAAGATGAGTTGGAAGCAACTACCCAAGCTGGAGCAATTTTCGATTCTGATGGTCATCATCGGAACTGGCTTGGCGATCGTCGACCGAGTCCGGGCTGGCGGAGTCATCTTGGCGCTAGCCAGTGGCGGCTATACCTATATGAAGTACAAGCGAGTGGGTATGAAGCGCAGAATTGAGTTATTTCTACCACTAGGTATTGCGTGCGGGCTCTTAGTCGTGGCTGTGACCCTTCCCCACGCGAGGTAGCATTTCAACCAGATTTCCCATACCCGATCACAATCAGAGATAGGCAGGTAGAGATGGCGCTTAAAGGGAAAGTAACAGTTGTTGGATCTGGTTTTTACGGATCAACAACCGCACTTCGCTTAGCTGAGTACAACATCTTCGAAACAGTTGTGCTGACAGATATCGTTGAAGGAAAGCCAGAAGGCCTTGCTCTCGATATGAACCAATCTCGCGCGATCGAAGGTTTTGAGACCAAGATCATCGGTGCAACCACAACTGCTGAAGGCGCTGGCTATGAAGCGACTGCTAACTCTGATGTCGTCGTGATTACTGCAGGGCTTCCACGCAAGCCAGGTATGTCGCGCATGGATCTCATCGGCGTAAATGCTGGAATCGTCCGTGGCGTCGCCGAGAACATTGCTAAGCATTCACCAAAGGCGGTCATCATCGTGGTTTCGAACCCACTCGATGAGATGACAGCACTCGCGCAGATCGCAACTGGCTTCCCAAAGAATCAAGTAATGGGACAGGCCGGAATGCTCGACACTGCCCGCTTCACTAACTTTGTTGCAGAAAAAGTTGGAGTACCAGTTGGCTCGGTTAAGACTCTCACTTTGGGTTCACATGGCGAGACGATGGTTCCAGTTCCAAGTCGTTGCACAGTCGATGGTAAGCCATTGAGCGAGATCTTGAGCGAGGCAGATATCGCCGAACTCGTTGATCGCACACGTAATGGTGGCGCCGAAGTCGTTGCTCTCTTGAAGACTGGTTCTGCCTACTACGCACCATCAGCTGCCGCTGCTCGTATGGCGAAGGCTGTCATCGAAGACTCTGGCGCCATCATGCCGGTCTGCGCATGGGTTGAGGGTCAATATGGAATCGAAGGCGTCTACCTTGGCGTCGAAGCCGAGATTGGTAAGAACGGTATCCGTAAAGTTGTTGAAAGTGCCTTGACTGCGAGCGAGATCGAAGCGCTCAAGGTTGCAGCAGAAGCAGTTCGCGCCAAGCAAGCAGATGTAAAGGACCTCTAATATGAACAAGATCAAAGTACAGGGCACAGTTGTAGAACTCGATGGCGATGAGATGACTCGCATCATCTGGCAGTTCATCAAGGATAAGTTGATCCTGCCTTATCTCGACGTCAATCTTGAGTACTACGACTTGGGTATCGAGAAGCGCGATGAGACCGATGACCAGATCACGATTGATGCTGCTAAGGCGATCCAGAAGCACGGCGTCGGCATTAAGTGCGCGACCATCACTCCTGATGAAGCTCGCGTAGAAGAGTTTGGCCTCAAGAAGATGTGGAAGTCTCCAAACGGAACTATCCGTAACATCCTTGGTGGCGTGATCTTCCGCGAACCGATCATCATCTCGAATGTCCCACGTTTGGTTCCACACTGGACTCAACCAATCGTTATTGGCCGTCACGCATTTGGCGATCAATACCGTGCCACTGACTTTAAGGTTCCTGGTGCCGGAAAGCTCACAATGACCTTTGTCCCGGAAGATGGATCAGCGCCAATCGAGCACACCGTCTTTGACTTCCCAGGTTCTGGCGTCGCGATGTCGATGTACAACCTCGATGATTCGATCCGCGATTTTGCTCGCGCATCACTCAACTATGGCATCAAGCGTAAGTACCCGGTCTATCTCTCTACAAAGAACACGATCTTGAAGGCCTACGACGGTCGTTTCAAAGATATCTTCCAGGAGATCTATGAGGCTGAGTTCAAGGCGGAGTTTGAGAAGCTTGGCATTTGGTACGAGCACCGTCTCATCGATGACATGGTTGCTATGTCATTACGTATGCCTGGTGGTTATGTATGGGCATGTAAGAACTATGACGGCGATGTGCAATCTGACACCGTTGCACAAGGTTATGGCTCACTCGGATTGATGACATCAGTACTCATGACTCCAGATGGAAAGGTTGTTGAGTCAGAAGCTGCTCATGGAACAGTGACCCGTCACTACCGTGATCACCAAAAGGGTAAAGAGACTTCAACAAACCCAATCGCCTCTATCTTTGCGTGGACTCAGGGCCTTGCTCACCGCGCGAAGCTCGATAACAATGAAGAGCTCGCAGCCTTCACGAAGACGCTTGAAGAGGTCTGCATCAAGACTGTTGAATCAGGAAAGATGACGAAGGATCTTGCACTCCTTATCGCTCCTGATGCTCCATATCTCAACACTCAGGCATTCTTGGATGCGATCGACGAGAACCTTCAGAAGGCTCTCGCTTAATTAGGAGTAATAAAAAACCCCGCACCGATTGGTGCGGGGTTTTTTTATTGAACGAATTACTTAGCGAGACGCTCTCCTGATGCTGCATCGAAGAGGTGGATCGCGTTGACATTTGCCTCAACGGTGATGGTATCGCCAGCCTTTGGTGGGTTCTTTGGATCCCAGCGAACGATGACCTGTGCACCTTCATCTGAAGCATTTGCGAACTTCACTTCGCTATCTACTGGCTTTCCGTAGACGAAGGCATCTGATCCGAGTTCTTCAACTACTTCAACAAGGACCTTGAAGCCCTTAGATGAAGCTGTGAAGCCTTCTGGACGGATACCAACAGTCACAGTTGAGCCAGCTGATGCTGGAACTGCAAACTTAAAGTCACCAACGTGTGCCTGACCACCGCTTACTGGAACATTGAGGAGGTTCATCGCAGGTGAGCCGATGAAGCCAGCAACGAATGCATTTGCAGGGTTGTCATAGAGGTTACGTGGTGTATCAACTTGCTGGAGCAAGCCATCCTTGAGAACTGCAACGCGATCGCCCATAGTCATCGCTTCGACCTGGTCGTGTGTTACATAAACAGTTGTGATTCCAAGGCGGCGCTGTAGCGCAGCGATCTGAGTACGAGTAGCAACGCGGAGCTTTGCATCGAGGTTTGATAGTGGCTCATCCATCAAGAAGACCTGAGGTTCGCGAACAATCGCACGACCCATGGCAACACGCTGGCGCTGTCCGCCTGAGAGTGCCTTTGGCTTACGATCAAGATATGGCTCGAGGTCGAGCAACTTTGCTGCTTCGAGAACTCGGCGATCACGCTCTGCCTTATCAACGCCAGCGATCTTGAGCGCGAAGCCCATATTCTCTGCAACTGACATGTGTGGGTAGAGAGCGTATGACTGGAAGACCATTGCGATATCGCGATCTTTTGGTGCAACGTTTGTTACGTCGCGGTCGCCGATGCGAATTGTTCCGCCATCGACTTCTTCAAGTCCTGCCAACATACGAAGTGATGTTGACTTACCGCAGCCTGATGGGCCAACGAGGACGAGGAACTCTCCGTCATTGACGGTGAGGTTCAACTTATCTACAGCAGGCTTAGTGGTGCCTGGGTAGATGCGTGATGCATTTTCGAATACAACTGATGCCATGAGCAATTGCTCCTTCTCCGGGCAGGTACGTGCCCGACGGTCCGTTGGATGAAGGTCAGGGAGTCCCCTGAGTGGCCCAACTGTATGGGTGGAATGGCCGAAACGTCCAGATCCTGCGGGTGTGAATTCTCCCAAGTTGAGCCCAGGTTGGGCTTGGACTAGATTGGGCTTTAGCACTCGAGGGGGTCGAGTGATAATCCCAGACCCCGGAGTGAACCAGTACCGCCGAACTATTCGGCTAACTAGTTATTAGAGGAGATAGAGCAATGGCAAAGATGATTGCCTTCAGTGAAGAGGCCCGCCGTGGCCTAGAGCGCGGTATGAATGCTCTTGCGGATGCCGTCAAGGTAACCCTCGGGCCCCGTGGTCGCAACGTTGTCCTCGAGAAGAAGTGGGGAGCCCCAACCATCACAAACGATGGTGTCTCGATCGCGAAAGAGATCGAACTCGATGATCCATGGGAGAAGATCGGCGCAGAGCTCGTCAAGGAGGTCGCAAAGAAGACCGACGATGTAGCCGGCGACGGAACAACCACAGCAACAGTATTAGCTCAAGCGCTCGTTCGCGAAGGACTTCGCAACGTAGCAGCTGGCTCAAACCCAATGGCGATCAAGCGCGGTATCGAGAAGGCTGTTGAAGCAATCTCTGCTGAGCTCTCTGCTATGGCAAAGCCAGTTGAAACCAAGGAACAGATTGCAGCAACTGCATCTATCTCAGCAGCTGATTCAACGATCGGCGAGATGATCGCAGAGGCGATGGATAAGGTCGGCAAGGAAGGCGTTATCACTGTCGAAGAGAGCAACACCTTTGGACTCGAACTCGAGCTCACTGAAGGTATGCGCTTTGATAAGGGTTACATCTCTCCTTACTTCACAACTGACTCTGATCGCATGGAGGCAGTTCTCGAAGATCCTTATATCCTCATTGCAAACTCCAAGATCGGAAATATCAAGGATCTCCTTCCTATTCTCGAAAAGGTTATGCAGTCAGGTAAGCCACTTTTGATCCTTGCTGAAGATGTCGAAGGCGAAGCTCTTGCGACCCTCGTCGTTAACAAGATTCGCGGAACATTTAAATCTGTTGCTGTTAAGGCGCCAGGTTTTGGTGATCGTCGTAAGGCAATGCTTCAAGATATCGCGATCCTCACAGGTGGAACCGTTATCTCAGAAGAGGTTGGCCTCAAGCTTGATTCAGCAGATATGTCACTTCTTGGCCGCGCCCGTAAGGTCGTTGTTGCAAAGGAAGAGACAACAATCGTTGAAGGTTCTGGCGATGCTGAGCAGATCAAGGGCCGCGTCAATCAGATTCGCGCAGAGATTGAGAAGAGCGATTCCGATTACGATCGCGAGAAGCTCCAAGAGCGCCTTGCCAAGCTTGCTGGCGGCGTAGCTGTTATCAAGGCTGGTGCTGCAACTGAGGTTGAACTCAAAGAGCGTAAGCACCGTATCGAAGATGCCGTTCGCAATGCGAAGGCCGCTGTTGAAGAAGGTATCGTCGCCGGTGGTGGCGTTGCACTTCTCCAGGCAGGTAAGGCACTTGCAAAACTCTCACTCACAGGTGACGAAGCAACTGGTGCACGTATCGTTGAGTTCGCAATTGAAGCTCCACTTAAGCAGATCTCGATCAACGCCGGCCTTGAAGGCGGAGTAGTTGTTGAGAAGGTTCGTAACCTCGAAGCAGGTTTCGGCCTCAACGCTGCGACAGGTGAGTATGTCGATATGATCAAAACTGGAATTATCGATCCAGCGAAGGTGACGCGTTCAGCACTTCAGAATGCAGCATCGATCGCAGCGCTCTTCCTTACAACTGAGGCTGTCATCACTGATAAGCCTGAGCCAAAGGGGCAACAAGCTCCTGCTGGCGGGGGAGATATGGACTTTTAACGGTAGTTAAAAGTCCCGACTAAAAGGACTTTTAAAGTCCAGATAAACGTTAGATGGCCCCCGAGAAATCGGGGGCTTTTTACTTACAGTAAGGTTCTCTTATGGCAATCACAGATGATCTCTTTGGGGCAGCAGAGCAAGCGCGCGCTGCCGCGATTGAGGATGCCAATAATTCAGAGTTCGTCGGCGAACTTGTCTCAGTCGATACTGATGATCGAATCTCTACCTATCTCTTTGAAGCTTCGCTACCTGGTTATCATGGCTGGCGTTGGGCTGTAACTGTTGCCAAGGTCGATGATCAGGCACCAACAACAATCTGCGATGTCGTTCTCCTCCCAGGATCTGAATCACTTATTGCACCTGATTGGATTCCTTATAAGGATCGCATTCAACCTGGTGATGTTGGCGTGGGAGATATCATCCCAACATCTGCCGATGATGAACGCTTAGTTCCAGGATATGCCGCACTTCCATCAGATGAAGAGCTCGATCCTGCACAGCTCTTTGAATTTGGTTTAGGTCGCGCACGTGTTCTCTCAATAGTTGGTCGCGATGCGGCAAGCAAGCGCTGGTACGAAGGCGATCGTGGTCCGAATACTCCAATCGCTCACTATGCACCGAAGCCTTGTTCGGCCTGTGCCTTCTTTATCCCGATCGCTGGATCGCTTCGATCTGCCTTCGGAGTATGCGCAAATGCCCTCTCACCTGAGGATGCACGCGTAGTTTCAGTCGATCACGGCTGCGGAGCCCACTCCGAGGCCTTAGTCGTTACTGAATAATCAGTTAAACTAGCCCTCTTGCCTAACGGCAGTTTGAGACCAAAGAGATCACCAGATCGAAAGGAGTAGCCGATGCCTATTGGCCGCGTTAAATGGTTTAGCCTTGAAAAGGGTTTTGGATTTATCTCCAATGAAGAGGGCGAAGATGTCTACTTAGCATCGGATGCGCTCCCTGCTGGGGTCACTACCGTTAAGCCAGGTACAAAACTTGAATTCGGTATCGCTGAAGGTCGCAAAGGACCACAGGCGTTATCAGTTCGCATTATTGATGAGTCAGCTTCTGTTGTAGCAAATACCCGTATCAATGCAGATGATCTTGCAACGATTATCGAAGATACGATCAAGATGCTCGATAAGGTCGGAAACGGTCTCCGTCATGGTCGCCACCCATCAGGTGTTGATGCCGCTCGCTTAGCAAAGGTTCTTAAGGGAATTGCGGCACAGATCGAAGGTTAAGCCTTCGCCTCCCGGCGCAACCGTCGGATGGAATAAGTAAGTCCTAGTACTCCAAGAAGCGCTCCGCTGATGCAGATCCAGATCTGATTAGTTGGGGCGCTTCGCGCTATTTCGACAACAAGAGCAACCAGCCAGAGCGAAATCCCACTGATCAAGATAGTGACCGTCTGCTTCATATCTCTATGGTACTCAGAGATAGACTCGCTCCGTGGCCTTATCGGTAAGTGAAACTGGATCTCTTCGCTCCTTCCGCCACCGAAATTTCCGCCTACTTTTCTTCTCTAACTTCATCTCAAATGTCGGATCATGGGCGCAACGAATCGCTCAAGATTGGCTCGTTCTTGAATTAACCCATAGTGGTCGCGATCTCGGACTTGTCACTGGATTGCAATTCCTTCCCTCACTTCTCTTCTCTATGTATGCGGGATCGCTTGCTGATCGCATGAGTAAGAGAAAGCTGCTCTTGATAACCAATATTGGTGGAGGATTAACTGCGCTGATTCTCGGCCTGTTGGTTATCACTCACCATGTCCAGATCTGGCACGTGTATGTTCTTGCCTTTTTACTCGGCCTCTTTGGTGCGCTCGACGCGCCTGTACGCCAAGCTTTTACATCAGAGATGGTTGGAAAAAGCGACCTGGCCAATGCCGTGAGTTTAAATTCCGCAAACTTCAACGCTGGCCGGCTCATTGGCCCTGGGGTCTCAGGTTTACTAATCGCGGCCTTTCATACCGGCCCTTCCTTTTTGCTCAATGCAGCCTCATATATCTTCGTTATAGGTTCGTTAATCGCTATCCGGGAATCTGATCTCTTCATCGAGGCTGCACCACAAACAAAGGCCAAAGCGATAGAGGCGTTGAAATATGTCCGGGCTCGACCCGATATTTTGGCGGTCATGATGACTGTCTTCTTTACGGGGACATTCGGCTTAAATTTCCAAATCTTCAATGCGCTGATGGCGACGCAGATCTTTCATAAAGGACCTGCGACCTACGGCTTTCTGGGAACCATCATTGCGATTGGCTCATTGAGCGCAGCTGTCTTATCTGCAAAACTTGATACTCGCCGCGGTGTGAGATTCATCTTGAGATTCGCTGCCATCTTTGGCACGACATTAACCTTGATCTCATATGCGCCGCACTATCTGATCTACGCTGCAGCCCTCCCGTTTGCGGGCATGTTCGCACTTACGACAATGATCTCTGCGAACTCATACGTTCAGGGCCACACCGATCCAGCCATCAGAGGTCGAGTGATGGGTATCTATCTCATGGTCTTTATGGGTGGCAGTCCATTGGGATCACCGCTTATTGGTTGGCTCTGCACCCAGATTGGAGTGCGCCAAACTATTGCGCTCTGTGGGGCACTTACCGCAATCGCACCATTAGTGATCTTCGCTTTTATGCGCGATCGGTTACAAGCACCTGCAAGTAATAAGGTCGAAGATGTTCTAATTTCTTTTGATGAGAACAAGTAAGGTGACGCCAAGCAAGACCGCGAGGGTCACAACTCTTCGAACTTTGTAGCTCACTACTTAGCCATTGCTCCAACGACATAATCGATGCATGCTGTGAGCGCATCGATATCCGATGGATCAACCGCGGGGAACATACCGATGCGGAGTTGGTTCTTACCGAGCTTGCGATATGGATCAGTATCAACAATGCCGTTAGCGCGAAGGATCTTTGCAATCTCAAGGGCATCGATTGAATCATCGAAGTTGATTGTTCCAACGACCTTTGAGCGCATCGCAGGGTCAGTCACAAATGGTGTTGTGTAAGAAGTCTTCTCAGCCCAGTTATAGAGTCGTGATGATGAGTCAGCGCTGCGACCAGAGGAGAACTTCAAACCACCGTTCTGGTTCATCCATTCGATCTGCTCTGCCAGCAAGATTAAGGTTGCGACTGCAGGTGTGTTGTAGGTCTGATCTAAGCGAGAGTTATCGATCGCAATTTGCAGGTCGAAGAAAGCTGGAATCCAGCGGCCTGACTCCTTAATCTTGGCTACTCGCGCGATGGCAGCTGGACTCATGATGGCAATCCATAGTCCGCCATCAGAGGCGAATGATTTTTGAGGAGCGAAGTAATAGACATCTGATTGAGTGATATCGAGATCGAGTCCACCGGCAGCGCTGGTTGCATCGACAAGGACAAGGGCATCACCAACACCTGCTGGGCGAATGATCGGCATTGATACACCTGTGCTGGTCTCATTGTGAGTGAGCGCATAAGCATCAACGCCATCTTCGGCTACGGCAACTGGGTGTGAGCCTGGCTCGGCCTTGATAACTGTTGGATCAGCAAGGAATGGCGCTTCCTTTGCAGATGAAGCAAACTTTGATGAGAACTCACCAAAGGTGAGGTGTTGTGATTTATTTTCGATGAGACCGAAAGTTGCAATATCCCAGAATGCAGTTGAACCACCGTTGCCGATGATCACTTCGTAACCTTCAGGGAGATTGAAGAGTGAGGCAAGTCCAGTGCGAACGCGATTCACAACGTTCTTCACTGGCTTCTGTCGGTGAGATGTGCCAAGAATTGTCGCGCCAGATGCAGCAAGCGCATCGAGTGCTGCTGGGCGAATCTTTGATGGGCCGCAACCAAATCTTCCATCAGTTGGCTTGAGGTTTGCCGGAATAATAATGTCGCTCATCAGAGTGCCTCTCTTACGGATAAAAACGTTGAATATTCCAACCGCCATTGGTTGCTGTATAGCGGGCTCGATCATGAAGTCGTGAGTACCGCCCTTGCCAGAGTTCAATCGTAGTTGGTTGAACGAGGTAGCCGCCCCAATGTGGGGGGCGTGGAACGGTCGATCCCTGTGGGAATTTCGCGGAATACTCTGCATACCGGGCCTCTAGCTCCGCGCGATCTCCAAGCTCTGCCGATTGGCTCGATGCCCAGGCCCCGATCTGGCTTCCCCAAGGGCGAGTTGCAAAGTACTCATCGCTCTCTTCGCCGCTGACCTTGGCCACAGTGCCGCGGATAATGACTTGGCGTTCCATTGGGTACCACGGGAAGAGAAGAGAGACGTGGGGGTTCTGCGCGATCTCGCTCGCCTTTTGAGATTCGTAATTGGTAAAGAAGGTGAAGCCACTCTCGGTGACATCTTTCAAGAGAACAGTCCGCGATGAGATCTCTTGGCCGCGTGAGGTTGAGAGCACCATCGCATTTGCCTCAACCACCATCGGGTTTGCGGCAGCCTCCGTCAGCCAGCCGGTGAACTGGGCGATCGGATCTGGATTCAGATCGACAAGGCCGACCTCGCCGTAGGAGCGACGCATCGCACGAACGGCGGAGCGAATCTCTTCTGGGTTCCCTGGCTCTACTGATGGGCTCATAGGTGTATCTAACTTCACTTTCCTTGTGCGGGCTACCGGGGGCATGCCGCTTGCTAAGGCGTTGCCAGAGTGCCAACCTAGGCTCAGGGATTCCGCAGGCGGATCCTGAAGCGCCTGAAATAGATGGAGAAGATCGCGATGTCAGATGATTTCAAGCCGGGACTAGAAGGCGTCATCGCCTTTGAATCAACTATCGCTGAGCCAGATAAAGAAGGCAGCGCCCTTCGCTATCGCGGTGTCGATATTGATGATCTCGTTGGCCGAGTCAGCTTTGGAAATGTCTGGGGTCTACTCGTCGACGATGCATTCAATCCAGGACTTCCACCTGCCGAACCATTCCCACTCCCGGTTCACTCAGGTGATATTCGCGTAGATGTTCAATCCGCGATAGCCATGCTTGCTCCTGCTTGGGGCTTCAAGCCACTTCTCGATATTTCCGATGAAGAAGCACGTAGCAACCTTGCGCGCGCTTCAGTCATGGTTCTCTCTTACGTTGCGCAATCTGCACGTGGTCAAATTCTTCCGATGGTTCCGCAATCAGAGGTTGATAAGGCTCACACCGTTGTTGAGCGCATGATGATCCGTTGGCGTGGAGAGCCTGATCCACTTCACGTTCGCGCAATTGATGCTTACTTCTCATCTGCCGCTGAACATGGCATGAATGCTTCAACCTTTACTGGTCGTGTCATTGCTTCAACTGGTGCAGATGTCGCTGCTGCACTTTCTGGTGCGATCGGTGCGATGTCAGGTCC
>DAINZB010000009.1:0-13155 GCA_036749135.1 Candidatus Nanopelagicaceae bacterium
TTCGTAAGGCTGATCCATACAAGGGCAAGGGTCTACACCTCGAAGGTGCAAAGATCCGCCGCAAGCAAGGAAAGACAGGTAAGAAGTAATGGCTATCGGTGTAAAAGTTGTTAAAGGCTCATCACAGAATGCACGCCGTCGTCGCCACTTCCGTGTCCGCAAGAAGGTCGTCGGCACAGCCGCTCGTCCACGTCTTGTCGTCTCACGTTCATCTCGTCACTTGGTTGCCCAGGTCATTGATGATGCACTAGGCCAGACATTGGCATCTGCTTCAACAATGGAGGCAGATCTTCGCAAGGATTCATCGAGCGATAAGAGCGCAAAGGCTCGCATCGTTGGTGAACTCGTTGCAAAGCGCGCTAAAGAAAAGGGAATTTCTGCAGTGGTCTTTGACCGCGGTGGAAGCAAGTACCACGGTCGCATTGCTGCTCTCGCAGATAGTGCACGCGAGAATGGATTGGACTTCTAATGGCTGCTCCTACATCTAATACATCAGCAGCACCAGCACGCGGTCCGCGTGAAGGTGGTCAGAGCGATAACCGTGGCCCACGCCGCGATCGTCGTGATGGAGCTCCTGAGAAAGAGAAGTCTCCATATACAGAGCGCGTTGTCTTCATCAACCGCGTAGCGAAGGTTGTAAAGGGTGGACGTCGTTTCTCCTTCACAGCGCTCGTTGTCGTCGGAGATCAGAAGGGCACCATCGGTATCGGATACGGCAAGGCGAAGGAAGTTCCACAAGCTATCGCTAAGGCTGTCGAAGATGCGAAGAAGCAATTCTTCAAGGTCCCTGTTCTCAACGGAACAATTCCTCACCCAGTACAAGGTGAAGCAGCAGCAGGCGTAGTTCTTCTTCGCCCAGCATCTGCCGGTACCGGAGTTATTGCTGGTGGTCCAGTTCGTGCCGTACTTGAGTGCGCTGGTATCCAGGATGTTCTTACCAAGTCACTTGGTTCTGCAAATCCAATCAACATGGTTCACGCAACTGCAGCAGCACTTAAGGCTCTTGAGGCCCCACAAGCAATTGCAGCTCGTCGTGGCCGTCCACTAGAAGATGTCGCACCAGCAGCAACTGTTCGTGCCATCGCAGCATCGGTAGGTGCATAACATGCCACGTCTAAAAGTTACCCAACTTCGTTCAAAGGTCGGAGCTCGTCCAGAGCACCGCGAGACCTTGCGTTCACTTGGTCTTAAGCGAATCGGTGATGTTGTCGTCAAAGAAGATCGTCCAGAGATTCGTGGAATGGTCGTCGCAGTACGTCACATGGTCACTGTTGAGGAGGTCGAATAAAAATGGTTCTTAAGGTTCATCACCTTCGTCCAGCCCCTGGTGCAAAGAAGGCACGTACCCGTAAGGGTCGTGGTGAGGCATCAAAGGGTAAGACTGCAGGTCGCGGCGGCAAGGGAACACGTGCTCGTAACGTTGTTCGTGCCGGCTTCGAAGGCGGTCAGCTTCCACTCGTTATGCGTCTTCCAAAGCTCCGTGGTTTTAAGAACCCAGAGCGCGTGGAGTACCAGCCAGTGAATGTCTCAACCATCAATGCCCTCTATCCAAAGGGTGGCACTGTTACAGTTGAAGATCTCATTGCAAAGGGTGCAGTGCGCGATAGTTATCCAGTCAAGGTTCTCGGAAATGGAGAGATCTCCGTCAAGGTGAATGTCTCTGCTCACGGGTTCTCAGCGTCAGCGATCGAGAAGATTGCTGCTGCAGGCGGATCAACGACAAAGATTTAATGAGTAACCCTCTCCCTGTAACAGGGGAGAGGGACCACTCGTTTCATCGAAATTATCTAGTCTGAATTTATAGGGAGAGAAAATGCTTTCAGCATTCGCAAAGGCTTTTAAGACACCAGACCTTCGCAAAAAGATTTTCTTCACCATGGCAATCATGGGTCTCTTCCGTTTCGGATCGATCGTTCCAACACCAGGTGTCTCATATAAGAATGTGCAGCAGTGTCTTAAGGCTGCTAACAATGGCGGACTCTTCGGCCTTGTTAATCTCTTCAGCGGTGGCGCACTTCTCCACCTCTCAGTATTTGCGCTCGGCATCATGCCGTACATCACCAGCTCGATCATTATTCAGCTTTTGACTGTTGTTATTCCTCGCTTTGAGACTCTCAAGAATGAGGGTCAATCAGGTACAGCAAAGCTCACTCAATACACTCGTTACCTCACAGTCGGCCTTGCAGTACTTCAATCAACTGGTCTTATTGCAGTTGCTCGTACACCAGGTCGTCTCTTCAGCGGTTGCTCATTTGCAATCATTCCTGACTCCTCATGGCAGCGCATCGTCACCATGGTCTTTGTTATGACCGCCGGTACCGCTGTAATCATGTGGCTCGGTGAACTCATCACTGATCGCGGTGTTGGTAATGGAATGTCTATCTTGATCTTCACATCGATTGCTGCCGGATTCCCAACCCAGCTCTGGTCGATCAAGCTCCAGAAGGGTCTCTTCGCATTCCTCTTCGTTCTCGCTGTTGGAATCTGCGTCGTTGCAGCAGTTGTCTTCGTTGAGCAGGCTCAACGTCGTATTCCGGTCCAGTATGCAAAGCGCCAAGTTGGTCGCCAGTCATATGGCGGAACCAGCACTTATATTCCAATCAAGGTGAACCAGGCTGGCGTTATCCCAGTTATCTTCGCATCATCACTTCTCTATATCCCATCACTGATCGTTAACTTCTCTGGCTCAAATGCTAAGTGGGCGATCTGGGTACAGCAGAACCTTGTGAAGGGCGATCACCCGATCTACATCATCGCTTACGCGACCCTCATTATCTTCTTCACCTACTTCTACGTGGCAATTACCTTCAACCCAGATGAGGTTGCAGATAACATGAAGCAGTACGGTGGATTTATCCCTGGTATCCGCGCAGGAAAGCCAACATCTGAATATCTTCAGTATGTGCTCTCACGCATCACCGCTCCAGGATCGCTCTACCTAGCATTTGTTGCGATTATTCCAATCGTCGCTTTGATCCTCTTCAATGCTTCGCAGAACTTCCCATTTGGTGGAACTGCAATCTTGATCGTCGTTGGTGTTGGTCTTGATACTGCGAAGCAGATCGAGTCACAGCTCCAGCAGCGTTCTTATGAAGGTTTCTTGCGCTAATGCGTTTAATCCTTGTTGGCCCTCCTGGCGCCGGTAAGGGAACTCAAGCAGTTCACCTTGCAGCCCATTACGGCATTCCACATATTTCGACTGGCGATATCTTCCGCCACAATATGAAGAATGAGACTGAACTTGGTCTGCTCGCAAAGTCATATGTCGATCGTGGCGAACTTGTACCTGATTCAGTGACCAATGAGATGGTGAAAGATCGTCTCACTCACGATGATGCTCAAGCTGGTTTCTTACTCGATGGCTTTCCACGCAACGTTCTTCAGGCAGAAGTTCTTCGTGCAGTCCTTGCCGAAGCTCACACTCCTCTTGATGCAGTTCTCGAACTCGCACTCGATGATGTTGAGATCATCGCCCGACTTTCAGGTCGTCGCACCTGCCGTAACTGCAGCGCCTCATTCCATGTGATCTATGAGAAGCCTGCTGTAGATGGCGTCTGCGATAAGTGCCAAGGCGAGCTCTATCAGCGCGAAGATGATTCAGAGGCAGTTATTACCCGTCGCCTTGAGGTCTATGCAGAGCAGACAAAGCCGATTATCGCTTTCTACCGAACTGAAGGTCTCTTGATCACAATCCCTGCGGTCGGCGAAGTATCTGAGATAACAGACCGCGCCATTGCTGCACTCTCTGCAGCTGTCGTTCACTAATGAAGTAGCCCATGGCTATTCAAATTAAATCCCTCGAGCAACTTCAGTTGATGCGCAAGGCTGGCATTGTTGTCGGCGAAGCCCTTCTGCTCATGAAGGAAGCGGCAAAGCCAGGGGTAACAACACTTGAGCTCGACGCAATCGCGGCCGCTCATCTCAAAGAGCGTGGAGCGACATCGTCCTTCTTTAATTATCACGGCTATCCAAATGTTCTCTGCGCCTCTGTGAATCATGAAGTTGTGCATGGAATTCCAAATGAGCGTCCGCTTCAAGAGGGCGATGTTCTCTCATTAGATTTTGGCGCCATCATCGAAGGTTGGCACGGGGATTCTGCGATCTCATTTGGTATCGGAAATATTGATCCAGCGGATCAAAAACTTATGGATACCTGTGATGAATCGATGTGGCGCGGAATCGCGGCAGCAAAGGTTGGGGGACACCTCACAGATATCTCCGAAGCGATCCAGACCTATATTGATTCACAAGGTAAGTATGGAATTCTCCGTGAATATGGTGGCCATGGCATTGGTTCCGAGATGCATCAAGAGCCTCATGTTCTCAACTTTGGTAAGGCTGGTTTTGGGCCAGAACTCAAAGTTGGTTTAGCGCTTGCTATCGAACCAATGATCACTCGTGGTTCAGCGACAACAAAAGTTCTCTCTGATGATTGGACCGTAGTCTCGATCGATAAGACAAATGGCGCTCACTTCGAGCAGACCTTTGCACTTATGCCAGATGGAAAGCCATTTGTTTTAACATCTCTCGATGGTGGCAAAGAGCGACTCGGTCGACTCGGCGTTGAGATCTCTGATCTCCTTAAATAACTTTTACGCCTGCCTTAAAGACTGATTCGATCCCAACTTCGTGGATTTCTGTAACGGGAATCGAGAATGGGTTGCGATCAAGAATAATGAAATCTGCTCGCATTCCAACTTCTATCGCTCCTAAATATTCTTCACGATAATTCTGATAGGCAACCGCCTCTGTATAGAAGCCCCAAGACTGCTCAAGATCGATAGCTTGATCAGGGTTCCAAGGTTCTCCAGGTTTGCCTGGCTCCGTGCGATGCACTGGAACAGCGAGGGCAAGTAAGGGTTTTTCGCTGGTTATTGGCCAATCTGAACCATATGCAACGTTCACTTCCGCATCGATCATTTCACGAAGGCGATACTGCTCATCATTACGCTTACCTATACGCGGCGCAATTAACTCTTTATTCATGGGATCCATGTACATCCAGAGTGGCTGCATATTTGCAATTACACCAAGTTCGGCAAAGCGCGGCAGATCGAGCTCTGAAATAAGTTGTGCATGAACAATCACTGAGCGACGATCCCACTCTGGATTCTCGGATTGCATATATTCAATGGCATTGAGCGCCTGACGAACAGCAGCATCACCGATTGCATGGATGTGTACTTGGAACTCAAGCGCATCAAAGTGCTTGACCGCTGCACGTAACTCTTCATCACTCCAGATTGTTATACCGGAGAATTCAGGTTGATCGTCATAGGGTTGAAGAAGTGCAGCTGTTCCACTTGAAAGCGCGCCATCTGCTAAGAACTTTACCGATGAGGCATTGATGGAATTGATTTCATCAAAGAGTGCGCGATCTCTGACGATGCGATCGCTCTCATCGCGCCAATCTTCAGGACTCACTAAATGCGAGATATTCATATCAACAGTGAGTACGCCGCGATCATGAGCATCTTTGTAGATCTGCGCCATACCTGGCTCGGCCCATGAATCGGTAGAGAAGGTGATACCTGATTCCAACATAGAACGAATGGCCCAACTCAACGCCGCAACTTCATCATCGAGAGTGCGTGGTGGAATCTTGGAGAGGATGAGATCCATCGCTTGTGGTTCGCGCAGCGTTCCCTTGGGCGAGCCATCTTCTCTGCGAGCGATGCTGCCACCATCGGGATCAACCGTTGAAGCTGTTATTCCTGCGATCTCTAACGCCTTCGAATTCACCCAGATCGTATGGTGGTCAACAGCATGAAGAACAACAGGACGATCACTCACGACTTCATCGATCCACTGTGCATCAAAATCTCCACCTTCAATGAGCGCTGCTTCATAAGCGCCACCAACGATCCACCCCGTCGGATTCTCGGCGGCAAAGCGCGCGATCTCGGCAGTGATCTTGGCGAGAGAGGTGAGTCCTGTGACCTTGGGGCCAGCTGCTTCACGCCCGGCGAAGAGCGGGTGGGCATGGCCATCGCCAAAGGCTGGGGCAACGAACTTTCCGGTGAGGTCCAGGCGCTGATCCTGCTCGGGATTGAACTCTTGGGCGGCCTTTGGGCCAACGGCGATAAAAACCCCGCCATCGATCAGGGCGCCTACCCGGGCAGGGCGGCCTGGAGAGTAGATGAGCGCACCCTCAAGATAGAGACGCGTCATGCGAGCAATCCGCCGGTTAGGTGCATCACAGGAGTATAAGGGAGCGGATTTCCCCTATGGAGAGTATCTCGGTAATCTTCTCCTCTGCCCAGAAATGGGCGGCACACCTGTAAGCCCCCGAAACAGATAAGTAGGTACTGCTTGGCTAAGAAAGATGGCGCAATCGAGATCGAAGGCGTCGTAGCTGAAGCTTTGCCGAACGCAATGTTCAAGGTAACGCTTACAAATGGACACGTTGTACTTGCACATATCAGCGGAAAGATGCGACAGAACTACATTCGTATCTTGCCTGAAGATCGTGTGATTGTAGAACTCAGTCCATATGACCTCACACGAGGTCGCATTACATACCGTTACAAGTAATTAGTGAAAGAGGAAAATCGTGAAGGTTAAGCCAAGCGTGAAGAAGATTTGCGACAAGTGCAAAGTCATTCGTCGTAATGGTCGCGTTATGGTCATTTGCGAGAATCTTCGTCACAAGCAACGCCAGGGATAAGTTCACACTTATCTTTTAAAAGAACGCGTGGTGCGACTGATCTTCGGATCAGACCTCTGGACCGGTAGGCCAGAGCCTGTTACCCAACAGGATGCACTGCGAAGGACCTTCCGGATTAAAGAAAAAGGGTAAGCGATATGGCACGTCTAGTCGGTGTCGATCTCCCTCGCGAAAAGCGCGTTGAGATCGCACTTACATATATCTTCGGGATTGGATTAACCCGCGCGCATGCAACACTCGCCGCGACCGGTGTTAACCCAGATACCCGCGTCAAGGATCTTCAAGAGCCAGAATTGGCAAAGCTTCGTGAATATATCGAAGCAAATTACAAAATCGAGGGTGACCTTCGCCGTGAGATCGCAGGCGATATCCGTCGTAAAGTCGAAATCCAGAGCTATCAAGGTATTCGCCACCGTAAGGGACTTCCTGTTCGTGGTCAGCGCACACATACAAATGCGCGCACACGTAAGGGTCCACGTAAGGCAATCGCCGGTAAGAAGAAGGAGACTAAGTAACAATGGCCGCTCCTAAATCAAAGGTTGCCGCAGGTAAGGGCAAAGTTAAGCTTCGTAAGAAAGAGAAGAAGAACGTCGTTGCAGGTCAGGCTCACATCAAGAGCACCTTCAACAACACCATCATCTCTATCACCGACCCAAGTGGTGCGGTTATCTCTTGGTCATCTGCTGGTCAGGTTGGCTTCAAGGGTTCACGTAAATCAACACCTTTCGCAGCTCAGCTTGCAGCTGAAGCAGCAGCACGTCGTGCTCAAGAGCACGGCCTCAAGAAGGTTGATGTCTTTGTTAAGGGACCTGGTTCAGGTCGCGAAACAGCTATCCGTTCATTACAGGCAGCAGGACTTGAAGTTGGAGCCATCTCAGATGTCACTCCAGCTCCACACAACGGTTGCCGTCCACCAAAGCCTCGCAGGGTCTAGTCGAGTTTTAGAAAGGTAGAAACAGATAAATGGCTCGTTATACCGGAGCAGATTGCAAGCGCTGCCGTCGCGAAAAAGTAAAGCTCTTCCTCAAGGGCTCAAAGTGCGATGGTCCAAAGTGTCCTATCGAATCACGTCCATACCCACCAGGGCAGCACGGTCGTGGTCGCTCAAAGGAATCTGAATACCTCCTACAGATGCGTGAAAAGCAGAAGTGCGCACGTATGTACGGTGTTCTTGAGAAGCAGTTCCGTGGTTACTACGAAGAGGCTAACCGCCTTCAGGGTAAGACCGGTGAGAACTTGCTCATCATCCTTGAGACCCGTCTCGATAACGTTGTTTATCGCGCTGGCTTTGCAAAGAGCCGCGATATGGCACGTCAGCTCGTTCGCCACGGACATTTCTTGGTAAACGGTAAGAAGGTAAACATTCCTTCATTCCGCGTTACTCCAATGGATGTTATCGATGTCGTCCCAGGCTCACTTGATCTCACACCATTCATCGTCGCAAGCGCTGAACTCGGTGAAAAGTCAGTACCAGCATGGATGGAAGTTGTTGGATCAAAGATGCGTATCTTGATTCACGGTGCTCCTAACCGCGCTGTTATCGATACTCAGATCCAAGAACAGCTCATCGTTGAGCTCTACAGCAAGTAATAGTTTTTAAACCATTAAGAAGACCGGAGATCAAATAGTGGATCTCCCTAACGTACGGAGGAAATAAGTGCTCATTGCACAACGTCCCATCCTCAGCGAGGAAGTAGTCTCAGAATTTCGCTCACGTTTCATTATTGAACCGCTTGAGCCTGGTTTTGGTTACACCCTCGGAAACTCATTACGCCGCACCCTGCTCTCATCGATCCCAGGTGCAGCTGTAACAAGCATTCGCGTGAATGGTGCGCTCCACGAGTTCACCACTCTCGAAGGTGTGAAGGAAGATCTCACCGAGATCGTTCTTAACATCAAGAACCTTGTTATCTCATCCGATAGCGATGAGCCTGTCCTTATCTACATCCGCAAGAATGGCGAAGGTGTCGTCACTGGCGCTGATATCGCTGCTCCTGCAGGTATCCAGGTTCATAACCCTGATCTCCATATCGCGACCCTCAACGCTTCAGCGAAGTTCGAAGTCGAACTTACAATCGAGCGCGGTCGTGGCTATGTGACAGCAGTTGCTAACAAGCAGGCTGGCGGAGAGATCGGCCGTATTCCGGTTGACTCAATCTATTCACCAGTTCTTCGCGTTACCTACAAGGTTGAGGCTACTCGTGTTGAGCAGCGCACCGACTTTGACCGTTTGATCGTCGATGTTGAGACAAAGCAGTCAATGAAGCCTTCAGATGCCATGGCATCAGCTGGTAAGACTCTTGTTGAGCTCTTCGGTCTTGCACGTGAATTGAATGTCAACGCAGAGGGCATCGAAATGGGACCTAGCGTCCAAGATGCTGCGCTCGCTGCAGATCTCGCTCTTCCAATCGAAGATCTCGATCTCACCGTTCGTTCATACAACTGCTTGAAGCGTGAAGGAATCCACACTGTCGGCGAGCTCGTTGGCCGTTCAGAAGCTGACCTTCTCGACATTCGTAACTTTGGATCAAAGTCAATCGATGAAGTGAAGGCAAAGCTTCACTCTATGGGTCTTCAGTTGAAGGACAGCCCAATCGGATTCGATCCAACAAAACACCACAACTACGGAACTGATGTTGACGATGAACTCGTTGAGTCAGAGAACGTCTAAGTAAAGGGAAGAAAATGCCAACACCAAGTAGAGGTCCTCGTCTCGGAAGCGGACCAGCACACGAAAGATTGTTGCTAGGCACCCTTGCTGAGCAGCTCTTTGAACACGGTCGCATCACGACAACTGAGACCAAGGCTAAGCGCCTTCGTCCAGTTGCAGAGAAGCTCATCACTGCTGCAAAGGCAGGAGATCTCGCTGCTCGTCGTCGCGTCATGCAGACAATCCAGAACAAGAGCGTCGTACACACACTCTTCACTGAGATTGGTCCACGCTTCGCTACCCGCGATGGTGGATACACACGTATCACTAAGGTTGGTCCACGTAACGGCGATAACGCTCCAATGGCAGTTATCGAGCTCGTCTAACCTTCTCGCATTATGGTGCAACCCACTCTCAATCCCGAGAGTGGGTTTCGCCGTTTAAAGATCGATTTATCGTATGACGGCACCAACTTCGCGGGCTGGGCAAAGCAGCCTGATCAACGAACAATTCAAGAAGAGATTGAGGATGCCCTCTCTCGCATAACCCGACATAAAGTCAGCACCATTGTTGCTGGTCGCACCGATGCAGGTGTCCATGCACTACATCAGATCATTCACGTTGATATTCCGGCAGTTCCTCATGTCTCTCGTTATCGCCCAGATGAAACTGAGTGGGATATTGAAAATTTCTACTTCCGCATCAATCAAATCCTTGGTCCAGATATTCGCATCAACTCCGTTGTTGAAGCTCCTGCAAACTTCCATGCCCGATTTTCTGCTGAGGCACGTCACTATCGCTACAAGATTCTCGACAATAATCGTGTGCTTCCGCCACTTCAGCGGCTCGATGCCACAACCTGGTTTAGAGAGCTCGATATTGATTTAATGAATGAGGCGAGTGCGCAGATGATTGGCGAGAAGGATTTTGCAACCTTCTGTCGCTTCCGCCCTAACAGCACCACGATCCGCCATCTCACACGCTTTGATTGGTCGCGCGATAGCGATGGCTTTGTCGTCGCTCATCTCTCCGCTGATGCCTTTGGCTGGAATATGGTGCGAAATCTCGTTGGCGCAGCAGTCTGCGTAGGGGAGTCGCGCTATCCCGTGAGCTGGATGAAGGAGATACTCACAGCAAAGTCTCGGGTTTCAGACTCATATGTCTTTCCATCTTCTGGTTTAACATTGATTAAAGTGGACTACCCAGCAGATGAAGATCTTCTAGCCCGTATCGATCAGACACTTGCACGAAGAGATGAGAGCTTCAATGAAGGTATCGAATAAGCGCGCTCTTGCTCTCTCGTTAGCGAGCATCGCTCCACTTTCTTACATCACAGATCACGCAACGGCAGCAAGCACCTATCTTGGTGATGCTATTAATTACAACTTTGGAACTGTCCAAGTTCAGATCACTGTTGATAGCGCAAACAAAATTACCCAAATTGACACCCCACAAGTATCAACTCGTGGATCCAATGCTTCGTATACAAATTACGCCTTACCAATCCTTGTGAAAGAAGCACTCGCTGCCCAGAGCGCCAGCATCCAAGGAGTATCTGGCGCCTCCTATCTCTCGCGCGGATGGATCACCTCACTCGCCTCTGCAATTGCAAAAGAAGGAAATGTAGCGATCGCACCAGCTCCAACCCCCACTGTTAGCCCGACCGTGATTCCAATGAGCCCGCAAATGGGCGAAGGCGAGAACCAAGGTGAACATGAAAAGAGCCCAACAGCGACCCCAACTCCAGTAGATCCAGGCCTGGTCCTCAAGCCAGGAGCCGGCGTTATCCAAAAGTCGATCACCTGCGTCAAGGGGGCGACGAAGAAGGTCATTAAGGGGCTCAACCCCAAGTGCCCGACCGGATTTACGCTCAAAAAGCCGTAATTCCTGGCCCTTGAGAGGGCTGCGTCAATCCACCCCATTTTGACCCGAGAGTGCTAAGACGGGTAATCTGCACCTCTTGCAATAAAAGGCTGTAAAGCAGTTTTACAGATGTAGAACCCATTACCGTAATAAGGAGAAGACCTCGTGCGCACATTTACACCGAAGGCTGGTGACCAAGCTACTACTCGTAAGTGGCATGTCATCGATGCAGAAGGCGTAGTACTCGGTCGCCTCGCTTCACACGCTGCTGTTCTACTTCGTGGAAAGCATAAGACAACATTCGCTCCACATATCGATATGGGTGACTTCGTTATTGTGATCAATGCCGAGAAGGTTGTCCTCACAGGCCAGAAGGCTTCACAGAAGTTTGCACACCATCACTCAGGTTTCCCAGGCGGTATGACATCTATCGTCTACTCAGATTTGATCAACCAGGATCCAACTCGCGTTGTTGAGAAGGCGATCCTTGGAATGATTCCTAAGAACAAGCTTGGTCGCCAGGTTGGCACAAAGCTCAAGGTCTACGCAGGCCCAACACATCCACACGCTGCACAGAATCCTGCTGCATACGAGTTCACTCAAATTTCTCAGATCGTTAAGAAGTAATAGGAGCATATAAAACATGTCAGATTTCGAAACAACAGTCGACGCTCAGGACGAAGTCCTTACTTCTTACTCAAGCAGCACTCCATCAGCAGCGACAAACCGTCCATCAATCAAGGCACCAGGTGGCGGAACCGGTCGTCGTAAGGAAGCAGTTGCTCGCGTTCGTCTTGTTCCAGGTTCTGGCAAGTGGACAGTCAATGGCAAGGATCTTGCTGTGTACTTCCCAAATAAGGTTCACCAGCAACTCGTCTCAGAGCCATTCCGCACAGTAGGTGCAGAGAATGCCTTTGACGTTATCGCACGTATCAACGGTGGCGGAACATCAGGTCAAGCTGGTGCACTTCGTCTTGGAATCGCACGCGCTCTCAACGAGATTGATCGCGATGCAAATCGTCCTTCACTCAAGAAGGCTGGATTCCTTACACGTGACCCACGTGTTATCGAGCGCAAGAAGTACGGTCTGAAGAAGGCTCGTAAGCGTTCACAATACTCAAAGCGTTAATTCTCTTTCTACGCTTCTCACTGTATTTGCGAGGTTAAATGGCTCTCTTCGGCACCGACGGTGTACGAGGCCTTGCCAATCGCGATCTCACAGCTGAACTCGCTTTAGAACTAGCGGTATCTGCTGCTCACATTCTCGGTGAAGTTGGCGCATTTGCCGGCCATCGCCCCAAGGCGATCATCGGTCAGGATTCACGAGCATCTGGTGAATTTCTCGAAGCTGCAGTTATTGCTGGTTTAGCAAGCGCTGGTGTTGATGTCTATCGCGTTGGGATTCTTCCGACACCTGCAGTTGCTCATCTTGTGGCTGAGACTGGTGCCGACCTTGGCGTCATGATCAGCGCATCACATAATCCAATGCCAGATAATGGAATTAAGTTCTTTGCTAAAGGCGGCGGAAAACTCGATGACGCTTTAGAGGCGAAGATCGAAGCACGCATGGGCGAAAAATGGGAACGTCCTTTGGGAGCCGAAGTTGGCCGAGTCTACGTCGATGAGAGCGCTTCCGAGCGTTATATCTTCCATCTCCTTTCATCGCTCTCGACAAACCTCAGTGGTTTAAAGCTCGTCGTTGATTGTGCAAATGGTGCATCTTCCCGTGTTGCTCCCAAGACATACGAGCGAGCTGGTGCAGAAGTTATTGCCATATCTGCATCACCAAATGGGCTAAATATCAATGATGGTTGCGGCTCAACCCACCTAGAAAATATTCGTGCCAAGGTTGTTGAAGTCGGTGCGGACCTTGGAATTGCCCACGATGGTGATGCTGATCGTTGCCTGGCAATTGACGCTCAAGGAAATGTCATCGATGGTGATTTCATTATGGCGATCTTGGCTGCTGATATGC
>DAINZB010000009.1:13255-17386 GCA_036749135.1 Candidatus Nanopelagicaceae bacterium
CAAGGAAATGTCATCGATGGTGATTTCATTATGGCGATCTTGGCTGCTGATATGCACTCTCGCGGAATATTAAAGAATTCAACAGTCGTTGGCACTGTGATGAGCAACTTGGGCTTTATGAAGGCGATGTCGGGCTTAGGAATCAAAGTCGAAACGACCGCGGTTGGCGATCGCTATGTTCTCGAAAAGATGATTGCCGATGGCCATGACCTTGGTGGCGAACAATCAGGCCACATCATCTTGCGCGAACACGCAAATACTGGCGATGGCATATTGACTGCGCTTCATCTGATGAAGGCAATGAAGGTATCGGGGAAGAGCCTTGCGCAGCTTTCCGAGGTCATGGTTCGATTCCCACAAGTTTTGATCAATGTTCCTGATGTGAAGAAGGACCAACTCCCAACTGCCGAAAAGCTCAATCAACATATCAAGGCAAAGAGTGAAGAGTTTGGCGATAAGGGGCGGATCTTGGTTCGTGCCTCTGGCACCGAAGCGCTCGTCCGCGTCATGGTGGAAGCCGAAACCACGACAGATGCTGAGCAAATCGCCAATGAAATCGCCTCACTAGTAAGATCAGAACTCTCGTAAGGCAGGCTACTAAAGGGGATTGAGCAGATGTGCGGCATCGTTGGATATACCGGCAAGGCCACAGCGCTCTCTCCAGTACTCGAAGGTCTGCGTCGATTGGAATACCGCGGCTATGACTCAGCCGGAATCGCACTCGCCGTCACCAAAGGTGAACCGCTCTGGATTGAGAAGCGAGCAGGAAAACTTGGGAATCTAGAGTCAACCCTCACGACTGTTCCTGATGCACATAGCGGAATTGGCCATACTCGCTGGGCAACTCATGGTGGTCCCACAGATCGCAATGCACACCCACATCTGGATAACGAAGGCAAACTCGCACTAATCCACAATGGCATCATTGAAAATTATGTTGAGCTTCGTGCCGAGCTTGAGAAGCGCGGACATATCTTTAAATCTGAGACCGATACCGAATCAGTTGTTCACTTATTAAGCGATGCTCGCAAGAAGCACAACGGGGATCTCGCTGCAGCGATGCGAGAAGTCTGTGCTGAACTTCGTGGCTCCTTCACCTTGCTCGCTATTCACTCCGATGAGCCTGGCCGTATCGTCGGCGCACGTCGTAATTCGCCACTTGTTGTGGGCGTTGGCGATGGTGAGAACTTCCTGGCATCAGATGTTTCTGCATTTATTGCACATACCAAGAATGCACTTGAGCTTGGTCAAGACGAAGTCGTTGATATCACCGCCGATAAGATCGTTATCACCAATCTTGAAGGCGACATCCTTCCGCAGCGGGCGTATGAGATCTCATGGGATGCATCAGCTGCTGAGCGCGGGGGATTTGAGCACTTCATGCTCAAAGAGATTTATGAGCAACCAAAGGCAGTTGCCGATACATTGATCGGCCGTACTGCAGGTCTTGATCCAGAGATTACCGCTGGAATTAATCTTGAAGGTATTAGTAAAGTAGTGATCATCGCCTGTGGCACTGCTTTTCACGCTGGCCTCGTTGGTAAATATGCGATTGAAAAGTGGGCGAATATCTCTGTCGATGTTGAACTCGCATCAGAGTATCGCTATCGCGAACCAAGTGTTGATGAAAATACCCTCGTCATTCCTATCTCTCAATCAGGCGAGACCATGGATACCTTGATGGCGATGCGTTATGCGCGCAGCAAAGGTGCGCGGGTATTTGCCGTTTGCAACACCAATGGTTCAACAATTCCTCGTGAATCTGATGCCGTTCTCTACACTTATGCCGGCCCTGAGATTGCCGTTGCATCAACGAAGGCTTTTCTCACTCAGTTAATCGCGATGTACTTGATCGCACTTCATCTCGGAACAGTTCGCGGGTCACTCACTCAAGAAGAGCACGCTGAGATAGTTGGCCATCTCGCAGAACTTCCTGGCAAGGTGGAGCAGGTACTAGAGACCGTTGAACCTCTTCGTGCGCTCACTCGCCAATTTAAAGATGCCTCATCGATGCTCTTCTTGGGTCGACATGTTGGCTTCCCAACTGCACTTGAAGGCGCACTGAAATTAAAAGAACTTGCCTACATGCACGCTGAAGGCTTTGCTGGCGGCGAGCTCAAGCACGGTCCGATCGCATTAATTGACCAGGGAACTCCTGTTGTTGCTGTCATGCCAGCTGCTGGTTCACTTCTTGCCGAGAAGATGGCAAGCAATGTGCAGGAAGTAAAGGCTCGCGGCGCCGTCATCATCGCAATCGGTGATGGTGATCTCGATAGCGCCGATCATATGATTCGAATTCCTGCGACCCATCCATATCTAGAGCCAGTGCTCTCTGTGGTGCCGCTCCAAGTTATTGCCTATGAAATGGCTATTGCGCGAGGAAATGATGTCGATCAACCTCGCAACCTTGCTAAATCAGTCACGGTGGAATAAATGTTTAAGACCCTCCCGGATAGCAGGCGAATTGAGATGTATCGCGCCTTCCGCTGGTCACTCCTTCTCTTTGCAGGGTTTCTCATTGTTACTGAGCAAGTATTAACACGGAGCTACCTCTACCGCTTTGATCATTGGCTAAAGAATCTTCGTCATCACACCTTTAAAGGTATGTCGAGCCATGCCCTACTGGCGCTCGATGATCTCGGTCTTCGAAGCTTCACCGCGATAGTTCTGTTAATCCTTGCTTCATTCATTGGCTGGCGATTTAAATCGTGGCGTCCAATCTATCTTTCAGCATCTGCGCTCTTGTTGCTTAACGGTGTTGTTGGATTATCGAAGTTGATCTTCGGTCGCACGAAGCCACGCCTAGCGCTCGATCTCCTTCATGCTGGTGGCCTCTCATATCCAAGTGGCCATTCAGCGAATGCGCTTCTTACCTGGGGAATGTGCTCATACTTGATCTATCGATATACCCACCGCGAACCATTTCAGGGCATAAAGTTAAATTGGCTAGTTGGCACCATCACCGTCACTGTCTGCATCGTCTCGCTTATTCGCGACACCCACTGGTTCTCAGATCTTCTTGGTGGAGTACTTATCGGTGGATCGCTACTGGTCTTTCTCATTGCCCTTGATCGCGCCTGGCCATCGACAAGGCAGCCATCATGATTTTTGGAATTGGAATTGATGTCGTTGACATTGCACGATTTGAAGAGTCTCTGGTGCGTACGCCAACTCTCAAGGAGCGACTATTTAAAGCATCAGAGCTGGATCGCCCGATTCACTCACTTGCAGCTCGTTTTGCTGCAAAAGAGGCGATCGCGAAGGCGATGGACTCTAAAGAGAACTTCCATTGGCAAGATGTTGAGATCATTAACCTGGCAAGTGGGAAGCCAACCTTCCAACTCACTGGAGCGACCGCTGACTTCTTACGCGGAAAGAAGGTTCATTTAACGCTCTCGCATGATGCCGGTATTGCATCTGCCATGGTGGTGATTGAAGAGTGAGTGAACCACGCGCCTATGTAGAGGTAGATCTTCGTGCGATTGCCTCTAACATCAAACTTGTTGCATCACTTTCAGATGCGCAGATTTTGGCGGTTGTAAAAGCTGATGCATACGGACACGGGCTGATTGATGTGGCAGAGACTGCCGTAGAGGCTGGCGCGCAGTGGCTCGGAACCGCGCTCCTTGAAGAGGCACTCGCTTTGCGGGCAGCTGGTTTAAAAGTTCCAGTCATGGCGTGGCTGACTCCTCCTGGCGATGATTTCGATGAGGCGCTTCGAAAAAATATTGATCTATCTGTCTCATCACTAGCATTACTTGAGGAGATCCTCGCCGCATCAGAACGAACAGGAATCAAGCCACGCATCCATATTGAAGTTGATACCGGAATGACTCGTGGCGGATTCCTTGAAGAGTGGGATCCCTTCTTAATCAGAATCAATGAAGTGAAGGATCACCTTCATATCGTTGGCTTCTGGACTCACTTTGCTCGTGCCGATGAACCAGATTCTGATTTCACAGAGCAACAACTCATTCTCTTTAACGTGCTCTTAAATGCTCTACAAGGCCAGGGGATTTATCCAGAGATTGTGCATGCTGCGAACTCTGCTGGTGCGCTTGCACACAAGGGCTCACATAAGCAGATGGTTCGCCTAGGTATTGCTATGTACGGATTAAGCCCAGATATTTC
>DAINZB010000009.1:17486-21572 GCA_036749135.1 Candidatus Nanopelagicaceae bacterium
CTAGCAGGGGAGTATGTAACGGTGATAGGCGAGGATGGCTTTAGCGCTGATGATTGGGCGCAAGCGGCTGGAACAATTAATTATGAAATAACGACACGTATTGCTACTCGACTCCCTAGAATCTACCATCGCTAACTAGCAACCCATTCAGCGTTGAAGAGGAGTCGTCGTGTCTGTGCATGTCGCAAGCCCTCTTCTCTCAGTCTCAGCCGTTGATGTTCAATTTGGTGGGCTGAAGGCCCTCTCTAACATTCATTGTGAAATTAACACTGGCGAAGTTGTAGGCCTGATCGGCCCAAATGGAGCGGGAAAGACCACGCTCTTCAATGTTCTCTCTGGTCTTGTAACGCCTACCGCTGGTTCCTTAAAACTCTATGGTGAGAGTCGGAGTTGGCTAGCTCCTCATGAGCTTGTCGAACATCAGATTGCGCGTACTCTGCAAGGAGTAGGTCTCTTTGGCGATCTGACAGTTTTAGAAAATGTCATGATCGGTGCAGAGATTCACGCAAAGGCCGGACTATTGCGCTCTCTACTTGGAGCAGACCGCAAGAGTGAGAATGAGATCCGTGAACGCGCCCATGTCGCGCTTGAGAACACGTACTGCGCAGATATTGCTAACCGACGCGTTGATTCACTTCCATACCCCATCACAAAGAGAGTTGCGATTGCTCGCGCACTTGTGAGCAATCCAAAGTTATTGCTTCTTGATGAACCAGCAGGAGGCCTTGGTCAGCAGGATATTGATTGGATGAAGAGCTTGATCCGCAATATTCGTGGGACCACCTCTGTTCTTATCGTGGAGCACCACATGGATGTTGTCATGAGCGTCTGTGATCGGATCTATGTTCTTAACTTTGGTGAGCTCATTGCAGAGGGAACTCCAGCGCAGGTGCGCGAGAACCCTGCTGTGGTCGCTGCCTATCTAGGTACTCAGGCGGATCACTCATGACGCTGATCGTTAAAAATCTTCAAGTGAAACATGGGGCGATTACCGCTATCGATGACCTCTCCTTCACAATCAATAAGGGCGAGCTGGTCACGATTATCGGTAGTAATGGTGCGGGTAAGACGACGCTTCTTCGCGCCCTCTCTGGACTTCTCCCGATTTCAGGTGGAGAGATGTCGTGGAATGGAAAATCGATTGTTGGAGTGCGGGCAGAGAATCTTGTGCGCCTAGGAATCGTTCATGTCTCTGAAGGCAAGGCCGTTATTCCAGAACTCACCGTCTCTGAGAATCTTCAACTAGGTGGAATCTGGCGTAAAGATAAAGCTGATATCGCCGCGGCAACCGCAGAAGTGATTGAACTCTTCCCCCGACTGGGCGAGCGACTCTCACAAGGTGCAGATTCACTCTCTGGGGGCGAACGTCAGATGCTCGCAATTGGAAGAGCGATAATCGCCCGACCAGAGCTCTTACTTCTTGATGAGCCATCACTCGGACTTGCGCCATTAATCATTGAACAGATTTTCCAAGCGATTGATGCGCTTCGCCACCGACTCGGCTTAACAGTTATCTTGGTCGAACAGAATGCCATGTCAGCACTTCGCATTGCTGATCGTGGAATCATCATTAATTTAGGCAAGGTCGTTACATCCGGTACATCGGAGCAGCTCTTAAACGACTCATCCCTACGAGCTGCATACCTGGGGTACTGATGACAATCTTCTTCAACACCCTTCTCGTTGGATTTAGTAGCGGAGCAATCTATTCACTCATGTCACTCGCCCTTGTTTTGGTCTGGCGATCAACTCGAGTGGTGAACTTTGCTGCTGCTGGCCAAGCAATTCTCTCTACCTATATTGGCTATGAAGCGATGAAGGTTCTTCATAACTATTGGCTCTCAATTCCGGTCGCCCTCTTAGCGGGAGCACTGATCAGCGCTGGCGTTGAGGCGATCGTAATGCGACCGCTAGCAAAGCGAAGTAAAGGAACACCTGTAGAGGCGATTGCTCCAGTTATCGCTACCTTAGGAATCTTGGGATTGATTCGAAGTGGCGTTGGACTTATCTGGGGAAATAGCTTCTTGCAGTACACCTCACCTCTTTCGAGTAAGGGTTACACAATCGGTCACACCACAATTCCATTCTCACCTCTGAATGCAGCGATCGTTATTGGTGCTTCTGTGGTGCTTGCGATCTTCGCGATGATCTTTAAATTTACGCGGCTGGGACTTTCGCTGCGCGCAGCGAGTTTCCAACCAGAAATCTCCAGGCTCTCTGGAATACGAGTAGATCTCATCCGGACTATTGGTTGGGCCTTTGCTGGTGCTGCAAGTGCAGTTGCTGGAGCGCTCGTAACGCCGACCACATATCTTTCTCCTAATTCACTCGACCTCTTACTCGTAAGTGGTTTCGTTGCTGCAGTCATTGGGGGACTCGAAAGTTTGATTGGTGCAGTTGTTGGTGGGCTAGTCCTAGGTATCGGATTCGCATTTATCCTGCAATACATTGGAACCTCGGTGACATTTAGTGCGGCATTTATTATTTTGATCATTGTTCTTCTGCTTCGCCCACAAGGAATCTTTGGCGTAAGGAGAAGCCGTGAAGCTTAAATCTCCAAGAGTGCGATTCTTCATTTCGATTGCCATCGGTGCGGTACTGCTCTTTATTAGTGGTCGCGTTGATGAGCTCCGCTCCTATCAAGGCGCGCAAGTGGCTATTTTTGCGATTGCGATTTCGTCGATTGTTCTCCTAACCGGTTTCTCTGGACAGATCTCACTCGGCCATGGTGCGCTGATGGCAGTCGGTGGATACTCCGCCGTACTTGTGCAATCACATCTCAATCTTCCGTACCCAATTGCTTTTCTGATTGGTGGCGCTGTTGGCGGTGCTGCAGGTTTCTTACTTGGAATTGCTGCTGCTCGACTGCAAGGTCCATACCTTGCTGGAACAACTCTTGCACTTGCTGTTGGAATTCCTTCGCTTGCAAATCAATTCCATATCCTCGGTGGCGAACAAGGTCTCACCTTTGATATTGGGACTGCGCCAAGTTGGATCGGGAAAGACTTTTCGCAGTATCGATGGTTCTTTTGGGTCTCAGTGATCGCTGCACTTCTCAATTATTGGCTCTTACGGAATTTGTTATCAACTCGTTATGGAAGACGCTGGCGGGCAGTACGGGCAAATCCGACCGCAGCGGCGCTTGCGGGCATCAATGTGGGTAAGGCAAAAGTTCTCGCATTTACGCTCAGTTCAGCCGTTGCAGGGCTCGCGGGCTCGTTATACGCCATGCTCCTTGGATTGGTGGCGCCACTTGCCTTCACCCTAACCCTCTCTTTCACTCTTATTACTGGGGCGGTTCTTGCTGGTGTCAGCAACCTCGGGGGTAGCATTGTTGGTGCAGTGGTTTTGGTAGCAATCCCGGAGATCTCTGGTTCGATCACATCGCACCTTGGGGGATCTGAGAAAGTTACTTCAAACCTCCCTGGTCTTATAACGAGCGTCCTCTTGGTCGCTACGGTGCTCTTTGCACCGAATGGTCCAAAGTGGCCACGACGTAAGCACCAGTAAAACTTCATACTGGTAATTCCTACATACCCTCGATGGAAGGAAATTCATGCTCGTTCAGCGTCGAACAAAAGGCGGGATCTTTGCGGCTGCACTTACTGCAGTAGCTACACTCGTAGCAAGCGCGCTCCCAGCCCATGCAGAGACTGGTGTCTCTAGCTCAACAATTAAGTTGGGTATCACAGTTCCACTCACAGGTGCCGCTGCGCCTGGTTACAACAAAATTCCTGCAGCGATGAAGGCTTACTTCGATTACGTAAATGCAAATGGCGGAGTAAATGGCCGCAAGATTCAACTCGTAGTCAAAGATGATGCTTACTCACCAGCTCAGACACTCTCGGTCACAAATGACCTCATTCTTAAAGATAAAGTCTTTGCACTTGTCGGAACTCTCGGAACTGCAAATAACGAGGCGACTACTCGCCTTGTAAATAGCCATGGTGTCCCACGCCTGTTCGTGAACACTGGATTTAGCGGCTTTGCAGATATGAAGAAGTACCCAACAACATTCCCGCTCTTCCCTTCATATGCAACTGAGGCGAAGGCGATGGGTAAGTACATTGCAGATAACTTGGCAGG
>DAINZB010000009.1:21672-26622 GCA_036749135.1 Candidatus Nanopelagicaceae bacterium
GGAACAACCCTCAAGGGACTCCTCGGACCATTGGCTCCAGCACTTGCTGGATCGATCGCTGCATCCTTCTTGCCTTCACCATCTGATGCGACTGACGAATACGTCAACCTCTTCAAGACGGTGAATACGCAATACAACCCTGGTGCAACATTTGATAACAATGTGCTTGTTGGAATGAACAGTGCAATGCTCACTGTTCAAGCGCTTCGCGCCGCAGGAACAAGCCCAACTCGCGCAAGCTTGGTTAAGGCAATTGAAGCAAAGGGTTCAACTTGGGCATCAGCCGCATTCTCACCAATCCTTTTCAGCGCTAAGAGCCACGTCGGATATACCGGCTACTGGTTTGGAAAGCTCGGACTCGACGGTAATGCAGTCTCAGTCGATGGCCCAGGTAAGTACACCCTCTACACAACCGATTCTGGAAGCGCACCTGTTGTTAAGACAGCAGCTGCTCGTCCAGCAATGCCAGCGAAGGGATTGCCAAACAACTAATGAATATCTCAAAGATGCATAAGAAGATTGCCGTGCTCGGAGCAACAACTCTTGCAGCACTTGCATTCACATCAGCACCAACTGCCGCACACGCTGCTCCAGCATGTGATGGAAAGGTGCCAATCAATTCATGCGTTGGTGCTACCTCTGATGGTGCTCCATATTCAATGATCGTTCCTGCGAACTTCAACGGAACTGTCTACCTCTACTCGCACGGATATCGCTACAACGTCGATATCCCTGCAGCGATTCCGCTGATCGGTGGTTACAAGATCACCAATACACCACAGCCTGGCCCTAATGCGACAGTAATCCAATACCTTCTCAGTAAGGGTTATGCAGTGATGGGTTCTGGCTTTGCTCGTCAAGGTTGGAATGGTGACTCAGGAGTTGCAACGGATGTTGAACTCATCAACACCTTCAAGACTCAGTTCACCAAGACGACTCACGTCATTGCTTGGGGCGAATCACTCGGCGGCTTCATCACTCAGGGCCTTGCTGAGAAGCTAGGAACACAGCTCTCTGCAGCAGCTCCACTCTGTGTTGCTTCATCAACTGTGGAAGCAGAACTCAAGATGGCGGGAGATTTCCTCTGGGGACTCAAGACCTTCTTTGATCCATCAATCAAGGCTGGTAACTACTCAGCTGGCGCTGCAGGTTATGCAGAAGCAATGGCTGATTTGGGCAAGGTCTTCACTGTGATGGGCAAGCTACAAAAGGGTATTGGCACTGAACTTGTCACTGGCAAGCCTTCATGGCCAGATACAACTCCAGCATCAGTTGCTGCTGCTGGACTTGGTGCAGTTCCTTCACGATCAGCTCTCTTGCTCATCGGTTTGATGGCGGGCCTTCCAACCCAGAGTGCACATTTTGACTCTTCAACTGGACCTGGTTCTGCAAATTCATCGAGCTACACCGGCTTTGCACTTCTCGGAAGCCCAGCACTTGGAGTTCTAGAAAATGGAACTAATGCTGCAGCACTCGCAATCCTTGCAACCCTTGATGTTGAGCAACAATCTGGTGGCGCAATCTTTGATAACTCAAAGACTGATTACGCTGCACAGATGTCATCTGAGGCGAGCACATATAGCGCTGCACTCAGCGGTTCTACAGCTACAGGCGGAATGCTCGCTTACCTTGCCGCTGCGCCACGTGCTACAGCTAACCCTGCTGCAGTAACCAAGATGCGTAGCTTGTTGCAATGGACTGGCAAGATCAGCGTTCCAACAGTGACAATGGTCGGCGTTGCAGATCCAATCACTCCAGCCGGTAACTCAACATATTTGGCTAATCAGTATGCAGCCCAATATGCATCTCAGATCAAGGCGAACTTGAAGGCACACCAGCCTCGCGGTGCCTCTAACTTGATCTCGATCTATGGTTTGACTCCAACTCACTACACAACATTTGATGCAGCTGGCTCGCCAGTCACATCAACGCCTGCAGCGAATGGAACAAATCACTGTAACTTCACAACAAAGCAGTACACAACAGTTGCAGACATGCTCGCTTACGCATCAACAAATGGAAAGAACCTCTCAGGCGGCCCACTGCTCACAGCAGTCCGCAAGATGGGTGGATCTACTGTCGATGCTAAGTTCCAAGCAGCACTTCCTAAGTACTACTCACAGGATTAATCTCCTGAAGCAGTACGTAAAGTAAGTTCCAAGAAGGGCCTCGGGAGACCGGGGCCCTTCTTCTATTACGCTATCGACATGGCCGTTGTGAGATCCCCAGAAGCGATGAAGGATCTCGGCCGCCATCTCGGCGAGAACCTCCATGCTGGCGATCTCGTTCTCCTCAAAGGCGATCTGGGGGCCGGTAAGACCGCTCTTACTCAGGGCATTGGGGCTGCTCTTGGAATCGCTGGAATCACTTCTCCCACCTTCGTGATCTCACGGATTCACCATGGCAAAGAGAGTTTGGTACACGTCGATGCTTATCGCTTAGTCGGTGAGCCGATGGCGATCTTCGATGACCTCGATCTGGACTCACATCTGAAAAGCTCGATCATTGTGATCGAATGGGGCGAGAGTTTTGTAGAACGTCTCGCTGATACGTATTTAGAGATCACGATCGAATTTGGCTCGGGTGATAACGATCGAGTCGTTACCTCACGGGGCCATGGAGCTCGTTGGCGTGGTTTTGAACTGTGAGCACAATTCTCGCCATTGATACATCGACAGATCGGACATCAGTAGCGATTGTTCGCGCTGGTAAAGCCCTCATTGAACTGCATCACGATGATGCCCTTGCTCACGGTGAAGTTTTACCAAAATTGGTTCAACAAGCACTGGCGATAGAAAATAAAATCGACCTTGTTGCTATCGGGATGGGGCCTGGGCCATTTACCGGACTTCGAGTCGGAATCTCCTTTGGCCAATCGTTTGCACTCGCACGTGAGATTCCTTGGAAAGGTGTCTCATCTCTCGATGCGATCGCAGTCGATGCAGGGGTGGAAGATTTCATCGTTGCTATTGATGCTCGTCGTCAAGAACTCTTCTGGGCTCGATATTTTGAGGGGCGCAGGATTAGCGAACCTGCTGTGAACGTCCATCAGATTGTTGAGGAACTCGGCGTGCAGATCATTCGCACACCACCCCGGGCAACTGCAGTTGCAGAACTTTCGATCTCGCAAGATCTGCGTGAACCGCTTTACATTCGCCGACCTGATGCCTACCCGCTTCCAGCAGGCATCACTTTCCGCGCTGCTAACGCAATGGATGCGATGACAATCTATGCGCTAGAAAAAGAGATTTATCAAGGCGAAGACCCTTGGTCGCTTGCTCAGATCAAAGAAGAGCTCGCTGCGAAAGATCGTTATTACTTGGTGGCAGAGCGCGAAGGCGTTGTTATTGGCTATGCCGGAGTCATGCCAGCGGGGGATGTCACGGATATTCTTACAATGACCGTTGAACCGAAGTATCGACGAAAAGGTATTGCACGCGAGTTCTTGAAGCGCCTTATTGATTGGTCGCGCAACAAGAAGGCTGAAGCAGTGATGCTCGAAGTTCGCTACAACAACCTTGAGGCGATTCCTCTGTATGAGTCGAATGGATTCAGAAAGATCTCTGAGCGAGCTGATTATTACGGCCCAGGCTTAACAGCGATTGTGATGCGCAAGGAGTTGCGATCATGAGCGAGCCATTAGTACTGGGAATTGAGACCTCATGCGATGAGACCGCAGTAGGTATTGTTCGAGGCCGCACTCTATTAGCAAACATCATCTCTTCAAGCGTTGAGCAACATGCTCGTTTTGGCGGAGTGGTTCCAGAGATTGCAAGTAGAGCGCACTTAGAGGCGATGCAGAGTGTTATCTCGCAAGCGCTCGCCGAGGCGAAGGTTTCATTAAAAGATATCGATGCCTTTGGTGTGACTGCTGGACCGGGTTTGATTGGTGCACTTCTTGTTGGCACCTCTGCTGCATCCGGGTTATCACTCGCTCTCGATAAACCGTTATATGGAGTCAACCACCTCTCATCTCACATTGCAGTTGATGCTCTCGATGCGAAGCAGATCCTCGATCCAGCGATCGGATTGTTGGTAAGCGGCGGTCATAGTTCAATCTTGAAAGTCGCAGATCTGGCTAGTGATGTTGAGGTACTTGGTGCAACGATCGATGATGCAGCCGGTGAAGCCTTCGACAAGATTGCTCGATTGTTAGAACTCGACTTCCCAGGTGGACCAGCAATCGATCGATTGGCAGTGTCAGGCAACCCAGATGCAATCGAATTCCCACGCGGCCTCACCCATGCGAATGATCTCGATGAACATCTCTATGACTTTTCCTTCTCTGGTTTGAAGACTGCCGTCTCGAGGTATTTAAAGCAGACCCCCGAAGCAGTTCGGGCCGATGTCGCTGCCTCATTCCAAGAAGCGGTCGTTGATGTCTTGCTCAGCAAAGCGCTCTCGGCGGCAAAAGCCCAGGGCTATGAGAGCCTGATCATCGCTGGGGGAGTTGCGGCCAACTCGCGCCTCCGGGCTGAAGCCACCCGCCGATGTGAGATCGCTGGTATCCGCCTTCGGACCCCACCGATCGGCCTCTGTACCGATAATGGCGCGATGGTCGCCGCCCTCACCAGCTTGATGGTCCAGGCCGGCGCCACCCCCACGGGCGTGGGCTTCGCCGCTGACTCCAGCTCTGGATTGGAAAGGCTTCTCTGGCGCTAGTAGAGTCGGCCTTAGCACTCTCGGGGTTAGTCTGCTAACTCTGGGGTGAAAATAACCGATTCTTTTAACGAGTACCGAGAAGGAGCGCATTATGGCAATCGCCATTAAGCCACTTGAAGATCGTATTGTCGTTCAGGCTAACGCCGCGGAGCAGAAGACTGCTTCAGGCTTGGTCATCCCTGATACCGCTCAGGAGAAGCCACAGGAAGGCACCGTTGTCGCAGTAGGACCAGGTCGTTTCGACGATGGCGTCCGCACTCCAATGGATGTCAAGGTTGGCGATGTCGT
>DAINZB010000010.1:0-22599 GCA_036749135.1 Candidatus Nanopelagicaceae bacterium
TGAATCGCTTGGAGTTGGAGTAGTGGAAATTCGGATTGGCTCTTCTGGTTTTACCGCAACAAGTCGTGGAGCTGGGGTAGTCGCGAGATCTGATTGATAGACCATCCCGTGGGAAGGTGTTGCCGGACGAGAAGGCTTCTCTTCTCCGGAGATCCATCGCGCGCCATCATCTTCGGTTACAAGCGTGCGGTTGTTCGTATCAAATGCCCAATTAGCTTCGCCTGAACCATTTGCGATTGGGTAGGTCAGGTTGATGTTCCACAACCCGTCATCGCGGCGCCAGGTATTCCATTCAACGAGTTGCATATCGACTCCACGTGGCGCGAGTTGGGCGATCGTGGCAGCCATCAAGGTAGGAGAGTGAGGATCGCGGCGAAGTGGAGTTTCAAGAGCCTGCCCAATGACAAAGGCGCGCTCTTGCATAATCGGTCCTGAGAACTTCTCGATCTTTTCCAGGTCCCACTCAGTAGAACGAGCGATCGAATCGGCGCTCTCGCCAGAGCGAAGTCGGGATTGAACCTCTTTGACTGAGGTCGAGAGCATCTGATCTGGATTTGCTACTGCAACGAGTCGTGGTTGATTAACTGTTGCACGCAGATGATCGCTAATTCGCAGCGCAAACTGATTTCCATCCTGATCTGAAAGTTCTAGTTCAGTTCCATCTTCAGATCGGCCTACGAGGCGGAGGTCAGTCTTATCGGTCATTGGGAAAGGATAACGAATGCTTGCTAGTGATGTTGGATGCGACGCCACACTTTGAAGTAAGGAAGTATCGCAATATTTGCGAGCACGAGGCAGCCGATAGGAATTACTAAAGCGGCCTTTGCGCCGAGAGTATCGATGATGTGACCTGAAAGCGGTCCAGGAAGGGCGCCACCGAGACTGAGCGAGGCAATTACCCATGCCAATGTTTCAGTAATACGAGAAGAAGGTGCGGATTTTTCGGCAACGCCATATCCAGCAACAATCAGAGGCGCGACCCCAAAGCCGCTGAAGAAAAGTGCAACTGCAAGCTCCCAAATGGAATGGATAAAGAGAATCGGAAGCGAGATCAGGAGGATCCCAAGCATCAATCGTCTAAATTTATGAGCATCGGATATCTTCCAACTGATCGCCCCGTTAAATATTGCAGCAACTCCACTTCCTGCTGCCCAAATTGCAAGAACTGCTCCTAGGTAGGCAGATTTGTGACTCTCTTGCATATAAGCGACAACGGCGAGATTTGTTGATGCAAAGAATGCTCCGAGAAAAATAAATGGGAGTGTGACTGCTTGCAGTTCTGGATGGCGTAATACTGAAGAGTGTTTAACTCCATCAACCTTTGGATGTAGGGCAGGTTCACTATCTCGTTGACTGACAAAGTAAGCAGTCCCAATCGACATAAAGGCGAAGGCGAAGAGAATTCCAGCAGCGGGCGCAATCGCAGTTGCTGCAACTGAGGCGATCAGTGGACCGATGATAAAAATGATCTCATCGACAAGTGCTTCATAACTATATGCAGTATTGATGAGCATCCGATCCTCACCCAAGGCGAAGAGCCAACGTCTGCGAACCATCCCGCCGATATTTACTGAGAAGAATTCACAGATAAATATTGCTGACATCCATAGCCACTCTGGACTGTGGTGTGTGATGAGAAAGAGAAAGAGAAGGCCAAAGAGGATATGAAGCGGAATATTTATGCGAAGTAGGGCCCGCTGACCGAATTGATCAGCCAATCGAGACCACATCGGTGAGATCACGCTGGTAATAAGCGCAGCTCCGGTCGAAACAAAACCAGCGAGCGTATATTTATGGGTCTGAGCCACAATCACGAGCGTGACCGCTAGCAAGGTCATCGAGATTGGCATTCGCGCAATAGAGCCCGCTATCGAAAATTTCAACCCGCCAGGGGTACGCAGGAGTTTGCGATAAGGGCTCAACACACTTAGATTCTAACTATGGACGAGAGCAATAAGGTTGAAAGTGGAGCCAATCCAGCAGAGTTACTAGCTTTGGCAGTGGCGGTTTCTCATGAAGCAGCGACCTTGTTATCAAGTAGGCCATCAAATTTTGATATCCATCAGAAGAGCTCAGCAGTTGATTTCGCAACTCAAATGGATCATGCAAGTGAGAAACTCATTGTCGAACGCCTACTTGCCGCCCGCCCTCATGATGGGATTATTGGTGAAGAAGGGGCAGAGCGTGAAAGCTCCTCAGGCATTACCTGGGTGATTGACCCGCTGGATGGAACTGTTAACTATTTTTACGACCTTCCTGGGTGGAATGTCTCTATCGCCGCAAAAGATTCTGAAGGTGTAGTGATTGGTGTTGTGAATGCACCCTCCATCAACTCGCTCTGGACGGCAATTCGCGGTGGCGGCGCCTTTAAGAATGGTGAGCCCATTCGGTGCACCAATCCCGTGGCCTTGGATCGCGCACTTCTCGGAACCGGCTTCTCATATTCAGTGGAGACACGCGTGGGTCAGGCGGAGCTCGTCGAGTCACTCATTCCTCGAATCCGGGATCTTCGCCGAAATGGCGCCGCTGCGGTTGACCTCTGCCATGTGGCGACAGGTGCGCTTGATGGCTACTTTGAGAAGGATTTGAAGGAGTGGGATTTGGCCGCCGGTGGGCTTATCGCTACCGAAGCGGGAGCGCTCGTGACTGGGCGCCACGGGGGAGCGCCTGGCCAGGAGATGGTGATTGCCGCTGGGCCGGCCCTGCATGCCCACCTTCTGACCGAAATTGGGTGATCAGCCCCTCTTGTGGCAGGATTAGGCCTTCGCAGGCAGACCTGTGACTAGATATTTTCGTAACGTTAGGACCCAAGATGAACGTGTTAGACGCAGTCGATGCTGCCTCACTCCGCAAGGACCTTATTAACTTCCGTCCAGGTGATGAGATCAAGATCCACGTTCGCGTTATCGAAGGTAACAAGAGCCGTATTCAGCTCTTCCAGGGAATCGTCATCCGTCGCCAAGGTTCTGGCGTCCGTGAGACCTTCACCATCCGCAAGCTTGCTTACGGCGTCGGTGTTGAGCGTACCTTCCCAATCCACACACCTGTTATTGAAAAGTACGAGATGGTTCGTCGTGGCGATGTTCGCCGTGCGAAGCTCTACTACCTCCGCGATCTCCGCGGTAAGGCTGCAAAGATCAAAGAGAAGCGTGGCGTCGGCGGTTCATTTATCGTTGAAGATGTTGCAGCTCCAGTTGTTGAGGCTCCAGTTGTTGAGGCAGTTGAAACACCAGTAGTCGAGACTCCTGTAGTTGAGAGTGCGGCAGAGGCAGTAGTTGAGGCTCCAGTTGTTGATACTGCTGAAGTCGAAACAACTCCAGAAGCCTAAAACTCTTCTTATGCGCCTTCCCAAGAAGGGCTCACTGCTTCGCGAAGTTCCCATCATTATTGTTTCGGCACTTGTCGTATCAATTTTTGTGAAGACCTTCCTCATTCACTTCTTCTTCATTCCTTCTGGCTCCATGCAGAACACTCTCCAAATCGGTGATCGCATCGCCGTCAACAAACTCGCCAACTACTTCACTGATATTAAGCGCGGAGAAGTTGTGGTCTTTAAGGATCCCGCTAATTGGCTTGGCGCAGCTCCGACAGAGACTGGCTCGAAGACCGTTGTTGCGATGAAGAATGCTCTTGTTGCCGTTGGCATTCTCCCCGATCCAGCAAAACAATATTTAATCAAGCGCGTAATCGGCGTCGGTGGGGACACCGTGATCTGTTGTGATGCAAAAGGTCGCCTCACGATCAATGGGACATCAGTTACTGAGCCTTATATCTTCGCCGGGAACAAGCCAAGTGATTCAAACTTTAAAGTGACGATTCCAAAAGGTTATATCTGGGTAATGGGTGATCATCGTGGAGCGTCTGCAGATTCACGCTTCCATACTGACGATATCCACCATGGGATGGTCCCGCTGAACGATGTTGTCGGACGGGCTTTCGTGACAGTCTGGCCACCGAGCCACATAAAGTATTTATCGGTAGGGCACGAACTCTCTAAGGTAGCTGTTAAGAAGTAACTATGGCTGCGATCGAGCAGACATTGCTCTCCTCGGGTATTTCACATATCGCAGGTGTGGATGAAGCAGGTCGCGGTCCATGTGCTGGTCCGCTCATTGTTGCAGCAGTCATCTTGCGTGATCCATTTTCGAAATCACTTCAAGAAGTACGCGACTCTAAAGAATTGACTCAGAAAAAGCGTGAGCGCCTTTATTCTGTCATTGAAGAAGAAGCACTGTCATTGTCGATCATTGAAATCTCGAGTGAAGAGATCGATCGTCAGGGACTCCATAAGTCGAATCTTGAAGGATTTCGTCGAGCGGTACATGCCCTGCACGTGACTCCCGACTATGTACTCACTGATGGTTATCCCATTGAAGGGTTGGCTATGCCGACGCTTGGAATATGGAAGGGAGATCAAGTTGCTACCTCGATAAGCGCCGCTTCCATTATCGCGAAGGTCTATCGCGATCGAATCATGGTGAAGATGGATGAGATCTACCCAGGGTATGGCTTCGCTTCCCACAAAGGGTATAGCAGTGCATTACACACCGAAGCGATGAAAAAGTTAGGGATCACACCAATCCATCGCCGAAGTTTTTCGAATGTGGCGGCGCTTCTTTCTTAGAATTTATCAACAGGGGCTTACTTCCCACAATCCACATCAGTGGGAAATAGATGAAGGCGATCCCTCTCTAATCTCCTCTTCATTATGAATAAGCAATTGTTAGGGGCAACCGGAGAAGATGCCGTCGCTCGCTATTTGGTCGCGCGGGGTTATCGCGTCTTAGATCGAAATTGGCGAATCCGGGCAGGTGAGATCGATCTGATTGCGCGCTCGCCTGATGGCGAATTGGTCTTTGTTGAAGTGAAGAGTCGGACCTCTCTGAGCTACGGAGACCCACTTGAGGCGATAACGCCATTGAAGGCCCATCGACTGCAAAAGCTCGCACTTGCTTGGTTAGTAACTCAAGGAGAGTGGGGATCGAGCTACCGCATTGACTGTGCCGGGGTTTTAATTTCCCGTGATGGCCGGCAAGAGATTGACTATCGCGAAGGTGTTCTCTGATGGCCCTGGCGAAAGTGCAGACAATTTCTTTGATTGGTTTGGTCGGCAACCGAGTTGAGGTAGAAGTAGATATTTCTGATGGGCTTCCGGGTTACACCTTGCTGGGCCTGCCGGATGCAGCGTTAACCGAGTCTCGCGATCGGGTGAGAGCGGCCCTCATAAATTCCGGATTGCCGTGGCCAAATAAAAAGGTCACGGTCTCACTTTCGCCAGCCTGGTTATCGAAGAGTGGTTCACACTACGACCTCCCGATTGCGATTGGCTTATTGATTGCTCAAGGAGTGATTACTTCTGAAATTTCAGAGTCTCTGATTTTGATGGGAGAGCTGAGTCTCAATGGAGGAATCCGCTTTGTTCGAGGGGTTCTGCCAACTCTGATTACCTCTCGGAATTTCGGAGCGAAGCGCGCGATAGTTCCGCTAGAGAATTTAGAGGAAGCGCGAGCCGTACCGGGAATAGATTCCTTTGGTTTCGAGACTCTTCTCGATGTGGTTCGCTTTCTTGAAAATGGCGAAAGTGTTCAACCGCAGTTTCTGAACACAGTTCATGATCCGTCAGGAGATCTCGATCTTCTCGATGTTGTGGGCCAGATTCAATCGCGTCGTGCACTGGAGATCGCAGCAATTGGAGGACACCATCTACTTTTGATCGGACCACCCGGAACTGGAAAGACGATGCTGGCGGAGAGAATTCCTACGATCATGCCACCACTGTCGATTGATGAAACTCTTGAAGTGGGGGCGATCCATTCTGTAGCTGGCTCGCTAGGAACGAGAGGAGCGCTCTCTACAACCCCACCATTTGTCGCTCCACACCATACGACCACTACGGTCGCGATGATCGGTGGTGGCTCTCACATTGTCAGACCTGGAGCAGTTTCGCTTGCCCATGCAGGAGTCCTCTTCATTGATGAGGCACCTGAATGCGCACATGGAGTTCTCGATTCCCTTCGACAACCGCTGGAATCTGGGACTGTCACCATCTCGCGAGCGGTTGGAACCGTGACTTATCCAGCGAAGTTCCTACTGGTTCTCGCTGCTAACCCTTGCCCTTGTGGAAAATTCAATGGCCGGGGCCGTTCGTGCACCTGTTCATCCCTGCAGATTCGAAATTATCTGAAGAAGTTATCTGGGCCACTGTTAGATCGCATTGATATTCGTGCCTTTGTAGAGGCTCCAACCAGGGTTGAGATGGCATCTGAAGTCCATGGGGAGTCGAGTGCGATTGTCAGAGAACGGGTGCTTGCGGCGAGAAATATTGCGAGCGAACGTTTCCAGGGTCTTGGGTGGGCGCTTAACTCTGAAATACCTTCATCACAATTGCGAGGACCCTTCAAAGCTGAACGAGCAGGAATGTCCTTTCTCCATGCTGAATTAGATGCCGAAAGATTGAGCGCACGCGGATTCCACAAAGTATTGAGAGTTGCTTGGTCACTTGCTGATCTCCATAGAAATCCACGACCGACATTGAGCGATGTCGAGAGCGCATATCTCCTTCGTGAAGGAACCTTCTTATGATTCGCTTTACGGAAGACGAGATTGCACGACTTCATCTTCTCAGTTCGATCGAGGGGAATTCCACCTTTTGGACGCATCAAGTTCAGATTCACGGGGCAGTGGAGGTAGTTGATCGGTTACGCAGCCGATCGTATGAAGGTAGCAAACATGCTGCCGAAAGAATTAGCGATCGTCTGGAATCGACCACAACAGAGGAGATGCTTGATCAACTTGGAGATGCGTTCTTATTAACACCCGAATCCCCGGATTGGCCGATTCGCTTGAATGATCTTGCTGCTCCACCTTTTGGATTAGTTGGATTAGGCATACGTGAGATCCTCACTTCGATTGGCGACTCCATCGGAATAGTAGGCACGAGAAACCCAACTAACTACGGAAGCAAGATTGCAACTGAGTTTGCGGCGGCACTTGCTGATAGAGATTGGACAATTGTTAGCGGGGGAGCATTTGGTATCGATACCGCGGCACACCGAGGAGCGCTGATTGTGGAGGGAAATACGATTGCAATATTGGGCGGTGGAGTGAGAACAATTTTTCCTTCAGGAAATGATCGGCTCTTCTCCGAGATCGCCACTCATGGATTATTGCTCTCGGAGGTTTTACCTACGGTTCCTGCAGTGCCGCATCGATTTTTGATAAGAAATCGGCTGATTGCTGCGATATCCAAAGGAACGCTCGTCGTAGAAGCGGCTCACCGGAGTGGTTCACTTCGCACCGCTCGTGATGCTGGAGAGTTACTGCGTCCAGTAATGGCAATCCCGGGACCGATTCATTCCCCAACAAGTGAAGGGTGCCATCGCCTGATCAATGAGCGAAAAGCTGAACTGGTCTCCTCCGTTGACGAGATTATGGAGTTGGTCGGCCCGATGTAGTGAGATGATTCTCCAATGAGTGAACACAAAGCTGGATTTGTAGCCGTTATCGGGCGTCCGAATGTCGGAAAATCCACCCTTGTGAATGCTCTTGTGGGAAAAAAGATCGTTATTACTTCGCACCATCCAAATACCACTCGAAATCCCATCCGCGGAATTATCTCCAAGCCTGACTACCAGATGATCTTGGTTGATACGCCAGGTGTTCATAAGCCCAAGACACTTCTCGGTACGCGATTAAATGCGATGGTCGCTGAGAATCTCGAGTCAGTTGACGCAGCACTCATCTGCCTACCCGTCGATGAAGCGATCGGTGCGGGCGATGAATTTATCGTGAAGCAGCTCGGGCACATCCGCAATATCTTTATCGCAGTTACGAAGGTTGATAAGGCAACAAAGCCTGAGGTCTTGATTGCAAAGCTGGTCGAAGTATCCGGTTTCGTTGAGCGCTTGGGAATCACCGTAAAAGAGATTGTCCCCGTCTCTGCAAAGAGAGAGGAACAGACGGAGTTGCTCATGGAGCTACTATCGTCTGCGCTCCCAAGCTCGCCATCTCTTTATCCTGAGGATATTTCGACAGATCAAGCCGCTGAACTCACAATCACGGAGTTAATTCGTGAGGCAGCGATTGAAGATCTCTATGAAGAGCTACCTCACTCTGTCATGATTACCATCGACGAGTTTGAGAAGCGAGAAGGTAAGAATTTCTTCGATATCCATGCAACGCTCCACGTTGAGAGAGATAGTCAGAAATCAATCATTATTGGGCCGCAAGGCTCTCGCTTGAAGGCTATTGGGACGATTGCTCGTGGCAATATCGAGAATTTTCTTGACGCCAAGATTTTCCTTGGACTTCACGTCAAGGTCTCTAAGGAATGGCAGCGCGATCCCAAGGCGCTCGCCCGAATGGGATTTACTGAGTAACGCTTTTTCGTCCAGCAAAGTAGGACCCAATGAGTACCAGCGGTAGACCAATAACGAGGCCAAGCGTGAGTGGTTCACCCAAAATCAAGACACCTAGAAGCACAGCGAATGCCGTATTGAGATAAGTCACGAGTGATGCACGTGCTGGCCCAACTTCTTTTAAGAGTTGGAAGAAGAGAATAAAGGCGAGTGCCGTAGGGAATATTCCGAGCGCTAATTGGGAGGCGATGACCTTCGAACTTGGAGCGTGATGGGGAAGAGCAAAGAGGGCAAATGGGAGATAGAAGATTGCAGTAGTCGCCATGGCTAAACCATTAATTGCAATCGGGTCTATCTGCGGAATGTTGATAGTGACAGTCGCCACTGCAGTTGCGTAGCAAAGTGAGGCAAGAAGGATCATGCCAATCGCCAATGGATTTTGATTGGATCGGACACTTTCAATACCAACGACGAGGAGCACTCCCACAAAGCCGATCAACATTCCACCGAGTCGCTTGGAATGCCAGACAGTCTTATCACCATTGAAAGAGGCCAAGATAGAAGACCAAATGGGAACGGTTGCAACAAGTAACCCCGCTAATCCGGATGGAATCTTCTGCTCTGCTGATGTAATGAGTACCCAAGGAAGGAACATCTCAAGTACGGCATAAAGAAGGACGAAGTGATACTTCTTGAGCGCTGGAATGAGAGCTCCGCGACGAAGCGCAATCGGTATCAAGATCAACGCTCCGATAAATGTGCGCGATGAAACAATCACAGGTACGGAGAGCTCTCGCACGGAGACCTTAAGAAGCAGGTATGGGATACCCCAGAGAAGGCCTATCGCTATAAAGAGGAACCAGTTCTTCCTACTCATTATTTCCGTTTCGCAATGATCTGCGCATAGAGCTCAATCGTCTGATCCGCTATTGCGGACCATGAAAAATTCTCGATTGCTCGCTTGCGACCGGCTTTACCGTACTTCGCAAGAAGTTCTGGTTGTGCAAGGAGTCTATTTGCCGCTTCTGCGAACTCTGATTCGAAGGATGTGCCATCGCCGTTGTAATCGACGAGCTCTCCAGTCACTCCGGCTTCCACAACTTCAGGAATTCCGCCCACTCGAGATGCAAGCACGGCAGTCTCGCATGCCATGGCCTCTAGGTTCACAATTCCAAGTGGCTCGTAAATGGAGGGGCATAGAAATAGCTCAGCCCCACTGAGGAGTACCTTCATCTGCGAGAGTTGAAGACGCTCTTCAATCCACCAGACATTTGAACGCTCGCTTTGAAGATCTTCGATGAGAGTCTTGATCTCTGCCCCGATACCAGGCTCATCTGGATTTCCGGCAGCAACAACGAGTCCTACATCTGGGTTAACAGATTTCCAAGCCCGGAGTAAATGTGCAAGGCCCTTTTGGCGAGTAATACGGCCGATAAAGATTGCATAGCGGCCGTTGATGCCAAAGGGTTCCGCCACTGATGGATCAATCGTCGGCGCGAAATCTTTAGTATCGACGCCATTAAGAATGACATGAACTTTCGCTGGATCTAATTGCGGATAAGCCTTCAAGACATCTGCTCTCATGCCATTGCTTACAGCGATAATCGCATCCGCTGCTTCATAGGCTGTCTTCTCTGCCCACGATGAAATCTGATATCCGCCGCCGAGTTGTTCTGCCTTCCAGGGGCGATCTGGTTCCAGTGAATGTGCAGTGATGACATGAGGAATTCCATGGAGTAGGCCGCCAAGGTGACCGGCCATATTCGCATACCAGGTGTGCGAGTGAAGGAGGTCGACTCCTTCAACTGCTTGAGCGATCTCAATATCAGTTGCAAGTGCAGCGAGTGCAGGGTTGAGCGAAGTGAATTCAGATGGAAGTTGATGTGAGGTCGCATCTTCTCGAGCCGCACCGAATGAATGAACGTCGACGTCGATCGACGATCGGAGCGCTTGGGTCAATTGGAGCGCATGGACTCCAGCTCCACCATAAATGTGTGGAGGCCACTCTTTCGTGATGAGGCCGATCTTCATTTCTGCTCACTTCCTTGATGCGATGGGTAAGGGTATCCTTAACCCATGAGCCGCCGCGAAGTTCCCCTAGGAATTGTCCTTGCTGGTGGCGAGGGAAAGCGGTTAATGCCGCTTACTGCAGATCGAGCAAAGCCTGCAGTCCCATTTGGTGGTGCATACCGCCTCGTTGATTTTGTTCTCTCGAACTTGGTGAATGCCGATCTCCGTAAGATTGCGGTACTGACTCAATATAAGTCGCACTCCCTTGACCGTCACATCACAACGACATGGCGGATGTCGACATTGCTCGGAAATTACATCACGCCAGTTCCAGCGCAACAACGTCTCGGGCCTCGTTGGTATACAGGTTCAGCCGATGCCATTCTCCAAAATTTCAATCTCATCCATGATGAAAATCCGAACCATGTGCTTGTCTTTGGTGCCGATCACGTTTATCGGATGGATCCAGAGCAGATGTTTGATTTCCATTTGGAGACTGGAGCGGGTGTAACTGTCGCGGCGATTCGGGTGAAACGATCTGAGGCATCTGAATTCGGTTGCATTGAACTCGCAGATGATGGAATCACCATTAAGGCCTTCCACGAGAAGCCAGAGAATCCTCCGGCGATGCCGGGAAATCCTGACTACACATTAGTCTCGATGGGTAATTACATCTTTAAACGCGATGTTATGGAAGATGCCTTGCTCGCTGATGCCGATGATTTAGAGAGTCGACATGATCTCGGCGGAAATATCATTCCGATGCTGACCGCTATGGGCAAAGCGCGCGCGTACGATTTTGTGAATAACCATGTGCCTGGTGAAACTGAGCGCGATAAGGGTTATTGGCGCGATGTAGGTAGCATCGATGCTTACTACGACGCGCATATGGATCTCGTCTCGATCCATCCAATCTTCAATCTCTATAACCGTGATTGGCCGTTGCTCACCAATCCTCCTTCATTGCCGCCAGCGAAGTTCTCCGAAAATGGTTCAGCAGTCGACTCGATTGTTGGAGCTGGCTCAATCGTTGCAGGCGGACGTATGGAGCGAAGCGTCGCATCTTTTGATGTCCATGTTGGAGCGCATGCCATTGTTCAAGGCGCAGTACTTATGCCATCGGTCCGAATCGGTCATGGTGCAATCGTTCGCAATGCGATTCTTGATAAGAATGTTGTTGTCGAGCCAGGCGCTCAGATTGGCGTCGATTTAGAGCGCGATCGATTGAAATACACCGTCTCGCCTTCTGGCATTGTTGTTGTTGGAAAAGGCGAGATCGTTACCAATTCGTAGTTCTGTCACGTAACTTTCGATAACGTTCAAGTACTTCTGGCGTATGTGGTGCATTAACTCTCTCTACCTCGCCGAGATCCCAAACGGGAGCGCTCTCTCCACCAAGTACTACCCACGCAGCTTGTCTCGCCGCACCATTCGCCACATATTCTCCAGCAGGTGGAATGAGAACTTCTCGGCCGAAGAGTGAGGCAGCAATCTTTCCTACGGCGGGATTCTTCGCGGCTCCACCGATAAGGAGAATTCGATTTACTGCGACGCCACGTGAGATCAGTGATTGCGCGGCATCGACAAGTCCACTGAGCATTCCTTCAATATATGCGCGTGCAATATCGGCGCGATTGGAATTTTCCAAAGTTAATCCAGCAAGGACACCTGTTGCATCAGGGCGATTCGGAGTGCGCTCACCTTCAAAATATGGAAGCAGGCTAAGACCATGTGCTCCTGGTTCTGCTTGAAGGGCAAGTTCGCCGAGCTCTTCATGAGTGCATTGCAGAATCGCAGTTGCGGCATCAAGAATGCGGGCCGCATTTAATGTGCAGACTAGCGGCAAGAAACGTCCCGTGAGATCGGCAAATCCAGCGACTTCACCAGTTGCATCGTGAGTAGATGTATCTGAGACAGCGAAGGCAGTTCCACTCGTTCCAAGGGAGACGATCAGATCCCCAGGTTCTGCCTGAAGACCAAATGCAGCACCAGCATTATCACCGGCACCTGCACCGATAAGAAGTGACTCCGATGCGCGCAGACCAACGTCGTTACGTGAAATGATTTTAGGTAGATAGATATCCTGATCAACGTCAAAGATTCTCTGAAAAAGTTCGCGATCGTATTCGGATGTGACTGGATTGAAATAGCCAGTTCCGGATGCATCACTTCGGTCGGTGAAGATCTCATGGATATCGTTGCTCCGGCTTAGCTTCCACGAGAGCCAATCATGGGGGAGACAGATCGCCGCAACTCGCTGAGCGTTTTCGGGCTCGTTCTCTAAGAGCCAGCGAACCTTGCTGGCGGTAAAGGAGGCGACAAGTGTGGAGCCGGTACGGTCTGCAATATCTGGATTCTCTTGATTGATCGCCCGCGCGGCTGCAGCTGATCTCGTGTCATTCCAGAGCAATGCTGGGCGAATGAGATTTCCGTTGGAGTCGAGAGTCACCATGCCATGTTGTTGGCCTCCAATCGAGATCGCCGAGACATCGTCGAGGCCTCCTGCACTTGTTATCGCTTGCTGGAGGGCGAGCCACCAATGCTCGGGATCTACCTCGGTGCCTGGTGGGTGGGGTGCCCGGCCTTCACGTACCAAGCGGCCGGTTTGGGCATCTCGAATAACGATTTTTACAGATTGAGTTGAGCTATCGACACCGGCGACTAGAGGCATGGGGCAAGGGTAGACTTAAGAGGTCAACGTTGACCATCGTGGTTGCTCTCTGGGGCGACTTTTTTACCAAATATTTATCGACCACATTTGGAGATTTTCATGCGTATTGGTGTTCTAACTGGCGGCGGAGATTGCCCTGGCCTTAATGGAGTTATTCGTGCAGCAGTCACGAAGGGTGTCAAAGAATATGGCTATGACTTTGTAGGCTTCCGCGATGGCTGGAAGGGACCGCTTGAAGGTCTCACTATGGAGCTCAATCTCGAGACTGTTCGCGATATCTTGCCTAAAGGTGGAACCATCCTTGGATCCTCACGTACCAATCCATTTAAGATCGATGGTGGCGTTGAGAAGATCAAAGAGAATCTCGCGAAGCATGGAATTGATGCACTCATTGCTATCGGAGGCGAAGACACTCTTGGAGTTGCGACAAAGCTCGACGCTCTTGGCGTCAAAGTAATTGGCGTTCCAAAGACTATTGATAATGATCTCAATAACACTGATTACACATTTGGTTTCGATACCGCCGTCAATATTGCAGTTGAGGCGATCGATCGCCTCCACACCACGGCAGAGTCGCACCATCGTCCAATCGTTGTTGAAGTCATGGGCCGCCATGCTGGTTGGATTGCACTTCACTCCGGTATCGCAAGCAGCGGTGCAGCCGTACTCATCCCAGAAGTGAAATTCTCGGTTGAGAAGGTCTGCGAGTATGTTCTCTCATCATTCAAGGCGAATCGTGCACCGATTATCGTCATTGCAGAAGGTGCCATTCCTCAGGATGGCGACATGGTGATCAAGGATCAGAGCCTCGATGCCTTCGGACACGTCAAGCTCTCTGGAATCGGCGATTGGCTTGCCGCTGAAATTACTGAGAAGACAAAGTACGAGACTCGTTGCACCGTTCTAGGTCATATTCAGCGCGGCGGAACGCCAACTGCCTTTGACCGCGTTCTCTCAACTCGCTTTGGATTGCAAGCAATCACCGCTGTGCATGAGGGCGATTTCGGCAAGATGATGGCCCTTCACGGAACATCGATCGCTCGCGTTCCTCTTGCATCAGCAACCACTGAACTTAAGCTAGTTCAGCCTTCCCTCTACGCGGAAGCTGAGGTCTTCTTCGGATAATTACTCAGCGAGAGCTGCGTAAGAATCCGTACGATTCAATCATGACAACTTTGGATAATCTCTTCACTCCTGGCCTTGTGGCTGCTCAACAACCTCAATGGCCAGGGGGAGTAGATGGCGATGCAGTAAAAGCTGCGGTATCTACGCTCTCAAAGTTGCCACCACTTGTCTTCGCCGGTGAATGCGACAATCTCAAAGCGCGCATTGCACTTGCCCAAGAAGGTAAAGCCTTCTGGCTGCAAGGCGGCGATTGCGCTGAGACGTTTGTAGCAGCAACGGCTGATTCGATTCGTAACCGAATAAAGACGATCCTTCAAATGGCAGCTGTACTTCAATACTTTGCCAGCCTTCCTGTCATCAAAGTTGGTCGCATGGCGGGTCAATTTGCTAAGCCACGTAGCAACAATGATGAGACTCGTGATGGCGTCACTCTTCCTGCTTATCGAGGAGATGCCGTTAATGATCTTGAGTTCACGCTCGAGGCTCGCACTCCTAACCCAGATCGCTTAGTACAGGTGTACAACACTTCTTCAGCGACTCTCAACTTGGTTCGCGCATTCACGCAAGGTGGTTTTGCCGATCTTCGTCAGGTTCACACGTGGAATAAGGGTTTTGCAAATGATCCTCGATTTGGTGCACGTTACGAAGAGATGGCGAATGAAATTAGTCGCGCCCTCGCCTTTATGGAATCAGCGGGTGTTGATCCAGAGTCTTTCAAATCTGTAGATTTCTATTCGAGTCATGAAGCTCTTATTTTGGAATACGAGCGCCCATTAACTCGTATTGACTCTCGAACCAACCTTCCCTACGACGTATCGGCCCACTTCTTGTGGATCGGTGAACGTACTCGCCAGATGGATGGCGCGCACATGGACTTTGCTTCAAAGATTCAGAATCCAATCGGTATTAAGCTCGGCCCGAAGACCACTCCAGAAGATGCACTCGCAATGATTGCAAAGCTCAATCCAACAAATGAGCCTGGACGCCTCACATTTATCACTCGAATGGGTGCTGGTCTGATTCGTGAGAAACTTCCACCACTTCTCAAGGCGGTAACTGAGAGCGGTGCAAAGGTTCTCTGGGTCTGTGACCCTATGCATGGGAATACCTTTGAAAGCTCAACAGGTTACAAGACCCGTCGCTTCGAAGATGTTATGGATGAAGTCCGCGGCTTCTTTGAATCTCATAAGGCTGCTGGAACACACCCTGGTGGAGTTCATATCGAACTTACCGGTGATGATGTTACGGAGTGCCTTGGCGGAGGAGAGCAGATCTCTGAAGAGGATCTCGCTTCACGATATGAATCTGCCTGTGACCCACGTTTGAATCACACGCAATCATTGGAGCTAGCCTTCCTCGTAGCCGAGATGCTGCGCGACCGCTAAAGCGGCATATTCCCAAGATATCTTCGCCGTATTAGGGTATCTCTGTGCTCAGCCAAAGTTCCTTGAAGACCCCAGCGGGCACTCTCTATTTAATAGCGCGCGAACATGTCCTTCTTGCTGCTGGCTTTCGGGGCTTCACAGATATGCATCAACGCATGGATGACGCAGAGTTTGCTATCGGAATCAAAGATGTAAAACGAATCCCAGTTATCACAGAGCTGGTTGAAAATTATTTTGATGGTGACCTATCTGCACTCAATGGGATTGCCGTACGCCAGCCTGGATCTGAATTTTCTCAGAGCGTTTGGAAGGCGATGCGGAAAATCCCCGCCGGAAAGACCTGGAGTTACTCAGATTTAGCGAAGAAGATCGGATCACCAGCCGCAGTTCGAGCGGTAGGAACTGCCTGCGGTAAAAATCTTATTGCGCCGATCATCCCATGCCACAGAGTCGTTAAAAGCGGCGGAGCAATTGGAAATTACGGCTATGGGGTTGAGGTTAAAGAGTTCTTATTGCGTCACGAAAGCGCTATTTAAAGATTTCCTAAAGCCTTTGGCAGAATCTCCAAGACTTGCTCTAACTCCTTATCAGTGAAATCCATATGAGTTACGAAGCGGAGCAATTTTGAGCCCATCGCTCCTGCAAGGATTCCGTGATCTTTTAACGTTGAAACTAATTGACCAGCAGAAGTATTTGTATGCGAGACATCAATCGCAACGATATTTGTCTGAACTGATGATGGATCAATAAAAGCATCAGAGATTCGAGAAAGCGCCTCAGCAATTGTTCGTGCGCGTTGATGGTCTTGCGCGAGGCGTTCAATGTTATGGTCGAGCGCATAATCGACGGCTGCAGCCAAGATACCAATCTGCCGCATGCCCGCTCCATATCGCTTGCGCCAGCGACGAGCGTTCTCAACAACTTCATGAGTTCCGAGCATCATCGACCCAACAGGTGCGCCAAGTCCCTTTGAGAAACAGACACTCACGGTGTCGAAGTGTGAGCCATATTCCTTGAATGAGACTCCTGAAGCAACGTGTGCATTCCAAATACGCGCACCATCAAGATGCATAGATAAGCCAAGTTTCGAAGACTCGTCACGAAGTAGCGCAATTTCGCTAATAGGCTGGACTGTTCCACCGCCAAAGTTATGCGTATTTTCGACGGCTATAGCCTTCGTCGAGACAAGATAAGGCCCGGCATCAGGAGAGGCGATTGCCAATGGATCAGCCGCTTGCAGTAATCCATTCTTTGCTGGCCACGTTCTCGTTGTAATGCCGCTAAAGACTGCCCCAGCACCGAGTTCAGCACGAACGATATGAGATTGAGTTTCAGTGAGTAGTTCTTCTCCAGGTGCAACGAGCGAGCGAATTGCTAGTTGGTTCGAGAGGGAGCCTGTGGGAGTAAAGAGAGCTGCCTCTTTGCCGAAGAGGGCAGCGACTCGCTCTTGAAGTTTATTGACGGTGAGATCGTCACCATAGACATCATCACCAACTTCAGCTGTAAACATCGCCTCTCGCATGGCTGGCGTAGGGCGGGTAACGGTATCGGAGCGTAGATCAATCACTCGTTGCAACCTCTTTCGACTCTTCGGATTTAATGATGACAACCATCGCAATAATCACGAGAGAGCCACCCAGCAAGGTGCGAAGCGCTAACGTCTCATGTCCAAGTATGACACCAAAGACCGCGGCAAAGATATATTCCATAGTGAGCAGGATGCCGATGGAGGTTGCAGCCATGAAGGACTGCGTCCACGTCTGGACAAGAAAGGCGAAGGCGCTGGCCAATATCGCCGTGTACAAGATTGCCTGCCACACACCTGAATCATGTGGGGCTTCTATGCCCTGCTTGAATCCGCCAAGGAATGAAATCGCGCTCACCATCGCCATCTGAATGAGTGTGAGGGCATATGTATCCATCCCATTGCTCCACTCACTCAATGCAATGATGTGCCCAGCGAAGAGAATCGCACTCACAAGGACGAGTGATTCGCCAACGCCGATGGAGAGTCCTTTAAAAGAGAGCATTGCTAGCCCAACAAAGGCGAGCGCCGTAGCTGCCCACTGGATTTTGGAGACATGCTTCTTAAAGAGTCCGGCGGCGAACAGAGGAGTAAAGATGGCATAGAGGCCAGTGATAAATCCTGTCTTCGCCACTGTCGTTTGAGTAAGCCCAAAGGTTTGGAAGAGGTAGCCCCCACCAAGGAGAGAGCCAACTACAACGCCTTTTACGAGAAATTTTCCGCGGATATGTTTAAGCGCCTGGGGACGAATAGCAGCCATCACGCACGTTGCTATGAGAAAGCGCCACCCGAGAAAGGAGCTGACATTGATTCGATGGAGCGTATCTTTCATAACAACAAATGCGCTACCCCATATTGCTGCGACAGTTAAAACGAGAGATACGACAAGATATTTATTTCTTCCACCAGTCATTTGATCTTCGCTCGCATCTTCTTGAGCAGAGCGATTTCAGACCCGTGTTCGGGTTCCATGCCTGGTGTCTCAAGAATAAGTGGTGCATTTGCAACTGCAGGATGAGCAAGGAGTTCTGCAAATGGCTTCTCACCTATTTCGCCTTGACCAATATTTTGATGGCGGTCTTTGAGGGCGCCACATATATCCATGGAGTCATTCGCGTGGATAAGTTGAATTCGTTCAATACCAACTAACTCAACGAGTAGATCGAGAGTTTTCGTCATTCCACCTTTAACAGCAATGTCATGGCCCGCGGCAAAGACGTGGCAGGTATCGAGGCAGACACCAACCTTTGGGTGCCATTCGAGGGCATCAAAGTATTGAGTGAGATCTTCAAGTTTCTTCACCAATGATTGACCTTGGCCAGCAGTTGGCTCGAGAAGCAACCACGGATCTTCATCACTTAAGGCGTTCAGAACAGGCATCATGCCATCGTGGACCTGCTTCCAAGCGGTTGGGAGATGCTTCTCATCTACAGCTGAACCAGTGTGGATGACGACACCCTTTGCGCCGATTTGGCGTCCTCGCTTGAGCGAGTAAGCCGTAGATGCCAAGGAATTTTCATATGTGCCGACCGTCGGGGAACCTAAATTAATGAGAAAGGGTGCGTGTACATAACTCTCAATATCGAGTTCATTCGTGCGTTCAATAAATTTTGCATCAGCTTCAGAATTGGCCTCCGGCATAGCCCAGCCTCGAGGGTTAGATGCAAATACTTGGATTGCCTCAGCACCAGTCGTTAATGCGTACTCAATAGATCGTTTCGCCATACCTCCCGAGGTAGGAGTATGAGCGCCAATGCGAGGGAGGGTAGCCATTGCGCCACCCTATAGGAAGTCAACCGAGCGTGATGGTTACTGTCGAACCGCGCTTCACCTTGGTCCCTACCTTTGGCGAGATATTGGTGACGCTCTTGATCTTCTTGCTTCCGATCTTCTTGACCTTGACGTGAAGTTGGAGGTTCTCAAGAGCTGTCGTTGCGGCACGTTGGGTAAGGCTATAGACATTTGGAATATAGACGCTCGATGAGCCTTGGGAAACAACAATCGAAACTCGAGATCCGACCGCGATAGCCGCTCCACCATTGGGGGTTTGAGAGATCACATTTCCGGCGGCAACGGTGTCGCTGTATCCGAAGGTAGAGATGACCTTGAAACCGGCGGTCGTTAATTCATTCGTGGCTTGGTCGCCAGATAAGCCAACGTACGAATTCAATGAGAGCGTTTGAATGCCCTTACTAATCACAAGATTCACTATCGAGTTTCTACGGACAGGAGTGCCAGAGACGGGATCGCCATCAATCACCATGCCAGATGCAATCGTTGAGCTGTAATCCTGTGTTGTATTACCAACCTTAAGTCCAGCTCCGAGAAGGGCTGCCGACGCTGCATCCGAAGTCATTCCAGCAATTGACGGGACTGCAATGCGTTCTGGGCCTTTGGAGAGGATGATGAAGACTGTTCCGCCTTTACTGAGGTGTCCACCCCCGCCAGGGTTTGAAGAAATGATCTTTCCAGCAGGAATATCTTCGCTAAATGATTTACTGCCGATAGCGAGATGAAGGCCAAGGGGAGTCAATGTGTTCTTAGCATCGTCTTGGCTTAACCCTGCGATTGATGGAATTGAGATCTTGGAGCCAATAAAGTGATACCAAGCGCCACCTGTAGCAACTGTGATGATCAGGACCAGTGCAATAAAGCGATTCCGAATTACCCGCTTAGAGTTTCGACGACGAACCTCAGCTGTAGTTTCATTCTTCTTTGATGACGTCACAGTGTTCTCCGCTTCTTTACCAACTGATGAAGCAAGCGGCTCGCTCCGCTCTCTATTGACAATGGTGTTACCGATTCGAATTTCACCGAGGGGTTTACGGCTTCGCTTCTTCTCTCGGGGTAGAGGAATATCTAATTCCAGACTCAATTGGCGTTTCATGGGATCAATCTCGATCGCTGCAGCCCGCAGCTCAGAGAGAAGTACTCCGGCATTACGTTGACGTTGATCTGGGTTAGGCGAGGTCGCCTTGAAAATAATGGCATCAATAGTTGGAGGGATAGAAGACACGATTGTTGAAGGCGCAGGAATGCGCTCGTTGACATGCTTGTAAGCAATCTGAATGGGGGATTCGCCCTCATAAGGTTTTCTGCCCGTCATTAACTCAAAGAGCACGACTCCAACAGAGTAGATATCACTCCGCTCATCAGAAATTCCTCGCTGCACTTGCTCGGGGGATAAGTACGAGACACTGCCAAGAACAACACTTGATTCCACTGTCATCGTGGCACCAAGTTCAGCGCCTCGAGCTAATCCGAAATCTGCAAGTTTTACCCGACCATCTTTAGAGATTAAAATATTCTCTGGCTTGATATCTCGATGAACGATTCCATGGCGATGCGCTTCAGCGAGAGCGCTGACAATAGGTGTCATATACCGTAAGAGATCTGTTGCTGAGAGCGGTCCCTGTTCGTGTAAGAGTTCACGCAAAGTAAACCCGTCCACATACTCCATCACAATAAAAACGGCAGGACTTCCGCCCTCATTCCAGCCTTGATCTTGAATGGCAACAATATTTGGATGAGAGAGCGCAGCTGCCGCCTTAGCTTCTCGAATGAATCGATTGACGAACTCTTCATCATTTGCCAGGTGCGGGTGCATGATCTTCACTGCGACGCTTCGATCGAGGCGAGTATCCATCCCAATATAGATCGAGGCCATGCCACCGGCAGCGATCAGCCGCTGTAATTGATAGCGACCATCAATGAGTTCTCCAGTGAGGTCTGACACGCTCAAAGTTTAAGGAGAAGCACCGGAGTTCTATGGCTAAGGCGCGCTCTTTACTCTGTAATCCGCTGCACTTTTTGTACCCTCTAACAGGAAGTGCTCAGCTTCACGCAGTTGCCACTGCTGCATTTTTTCGCGAATCTGGATCCCATCTCGAGTTAAGACGCGCTGGAGTGCAAGATCTAAAGGGGCTTCCACCCACAATTTTGTATTTGCCCACGGTCTTGTCACCTGTTGACCACTCCCAACTCCCTCCAAGATGAGGTGCGATGGCGAGGTAATGGCAATCGGTGCTGAATATCTTGATCGCTGCCAGTCATATTGCGGGATTGAGATTCTAGGAGAGTTGAAGAAATCATCAATGATTTTTTGGAGTATTTGGCTAAGCGAACTATCGAGCGCCTTACCCCAACCATCGTAAAGGTTATCCATGTGAATCGTCGCGACATCAAATCCATCGCTCGACAGTGAATCATGGATCTGCGCGGCGAGCGTTGTTTTACCTGACCCAGAAGGACCATCGATAGTAATGAGTGACTTAATCATCGGCATTTAGTGAGATGTTTTGGATGTACTTGATTCGCGTTTCCAACGGACCCACCCTGCAACTGCGATACCCACAAAGATGAGATAGAGAATTGAGGTGAGATATTGCCCGCCATGCCAGAACTGATATGTGTAGACGGCATCAACCACAAACCACAGTGGCCAGGTTTCAAACTTCTCCTTCACCATCAAAACCTGTGCGATGCAACTACCTACAAATCCGAAGGAGTCAGTCAGGGTTGCTGCCGCTCCGATGTGAATTAAGAGGGGATTAAGCGCAATCCACCCGACTGCAAATCCGGCTAGCCACGCGGAGTTCTTCTTCAGAGAGATTCGTGCTGGCTTTGCTCCTTGCTTACCCCAACCGAACCAACCCCAGAAGCCACCGGCGATGAAGATAAATTGAAGGAGTCCGCTGGCGTAGTACTTCTGCTCGAAGAAGAGAATGGCATAGAGAAAACTACTTATGTTCCACCATGGCCATGTAGAGCGGGGTCCAAGGACTCCCAACCCAACTCCAATAACAGAAGTGACAAAGGCGAAGAACTCCAAGATGCTCAGGTGATAGCCCCACGCAGTAAAGAGAGTGGTCATGATGATCGAATTTAATGAATGCATAAGTGAACCCCTTCCCAATTCGCATTACCGAACTGGTCTTACGGTCGACTTGGATTTCAAGTCCTCTCAGCCAAAGAGCGGCTCCCGTTAATAGAAGGTTACCATTACTCCTATGATGAAGTGGGGCTATGTAGCAATGCTTACCTTCACAGTCCTTGGCTCCTTCTGGCTTGAAGTCGTCCTAAAAGTTCGAGTCTTGCAACGAATTACACGAGCCCTCAAATCGATCCTCCCCGTCGCAATTGCATTTCTCCTCTGGGATGCCTGGGCGGTACATCATCACGATTGGTACTTTGATATCAAGCAAATCCTCGGAATTTATGGGCCGTTTCGTATTCCACTCGAGGAGTATCTCTTCTTCCTTGTAGTTCCACTTGCCGCAATCATGACGCTCGAGGCAGTCCGGAAAGTTAAACCACAGTGGATGATTGGCGATGAGAAATGACGTATACCTTCATCGTCCTTACCTTCGTTACTTCTAGCCTTGCTCTCGATCTCTTTGTGACAAGGATTCGACTTGTAACTCGACGAGCGTTCTGGACCTCCTACGCCATCATTCTGCCCTTTCAACTTTTGACAAATTGGTGGCTTACTTCGCGCAATATTGTGATGTATCGAGGTGGAGCAAT
>DAINZB010000011.1:0-7080 GCA_036749135.1 Candidatus Nanopelagicaceae bacterium
CATGCTCCTATTAGGAGATCAACGAGCTATGACACGTGGATTGGTGAACATGAGCGCCGTCGCCTCGGAGATACCTTCTGGTCGCGCCGCATCAAATCAATGGTGGAAGATCTCCGGCCAGTCTTCTGGTGGGACCGTCTCTTTATCGGGGGTGGAAATTCTCGAAGAATCAAACCGGAAGTGCTCGCCAAACTTGGCGATGATGTTGTGATCGTCTCAAATACCGCAGGGATTCTAGGCGGAGTTCGAGCGTGGGAGTTGAAACCTTAGTTAATAAAGGCGTAAGCAAGTGCGAAAACTCCAACGATAAGGGTGATCGCTCTACCAGCTTTCGTGATGAGAAAACTTTTCGCAGACGGAACATAAGTGAGTGCAAATAAGATCAAGCCAGGAATCACGATCGCCATACTCTTTGCGAAGGCGTTGTGATTTGCCCGCTGGTAATCCCAGTTAATGAGTCCGGTTGCAATCATGGCGTAGGCCCACATGCGAAGGTTGTTCATGTGCATAGCCTCCCATACCACGGGATAAAAAAGATAAAAAAAGGGGAGGCTCGCAATGAGCCTCCCCTTTTTATTTAGGACTTAGTGAGCGTCTGACATACCTTCAGCAGCTGACTTCATGCGAGCGATCTTGAAGATGGTAAGACCGAATACGCACTTAGCAAGCACGTCAGCGATTGTGTAACCGATCTGACGATCTGTGAAGAGTGATGCCATCTGGCTTGCTGATGGGTTCTTCACGAGGATTGGGATGAGGTATGAGATTGGGTATACGCCCCATGTTGCGATCAAGAGGAGGCGGAGGCGACCAATTGTTGCTGCAACACCTTCAGGCTGGCGATCCAATGACTTACCAAGCTCTACGAAGAGTACATAAAGGATGTAGAGGAATGGAATTGTTGAGAGGATACCGAAGATAACCTTAGTTCCATTGTTTGATGAGATCTCACCTGGGTAACCCAAGATGATCATCGCAGCTGATGCTGGAACGAGACGTGACATCATTGACTTTGATGCTTCCTTTGCAAGAGCAAGAACAGCAACAACTTCAACGAGAAGTAGTGGAACAGTCAAGATCCAGTCAACGTAGCGGTATGCCTCGTTGAATGTGCCCTGTGAAGTTCCAACTGCGATTGCATTCTTAGCTGAAGAATCATTGAATGAGTTGAAGATACGGAAGTAGTGGTAGCCAGCGATGAATGTCACCATTGATGACATGACAAGTGCGCTACGGTACTTAGGAAGAACGCGGCTCTGTCCGACGAGTGTGTAGACAGTGCAGGCGAGCATTGAGATTAAGCCGAAGGAGAAGATGTTGTACAACGAGCTCCATTGACCGTTAGATAGTTGCAACATTGAGAATGCGCCTCCATGAGTTGGACCGCTGAGAGGGTGTCCGAGATTGCTCGGCTCCAGAGGTCATTGAGAGAAGTTTGCGCCTGAACTGTGGTCTTCGCCACCCTAAATGCGATGATTTCGCATTTATTTTTAAGAAATCTTTAGATTTTCACGCTTAGCGTGGGCGAAATGTACCTTTTAGCGAGGCACGGTCGAGTCTGGCGGTTGAGAGCATATGGGGGACGGTCAGAGCCCAGACGATCACTAAAACCGACCATAAGAGGCTTGAGGAGAACTTTTTAGGGGAGGCGGCCATCAGGGTGGCAGCGAGGGCGAAGGATCCAGCGACGGCATAGAGGCCTGGATTTACTGCAGCTAAGAACGCTCTTCCAGGTGCACCGGCCTGCGCCAAGTTCAGCGCTTTCGGCAATCGTGGAACAAGACGTGCGGTGTGGCGTTGGGCGTGCCAGAAGCCAAAGTATGTAGCGAAGGCGAGAAGTGGCGGGGCGAAGGTGGAGAGCGCGGTGAGAAGAGCGATATCGATCGCCAGCGCATAACGTCGAGTGAACAATAACGTCGCGAAGGAAATCACTGCAATCGCAAGTACCGCATTTCGTAGCGTGTGTGTGCTTGTTCCGGACCAATGAATAAGCGAGTGACGAATGCGTTCAAGTGCGCTGATTGTTCGGTGATCGGTGAGCGGGAGTATCACAGGTAAGAAACCTGCTGGAATCGCATATATGGCTTCGACCCAGAGCGGCTCGCTCGATACATTCGCTGAGATTCGATACTCGTTGATGAACGAGGCATCACCAAAGCCAAAGTGGAGTCCACTCATGATGAGTACACAATCAAAGGCGATCAGATTCCAGGAGGCGATAGCAACCCCTGCCGCGATGGCAATAAGTACGTAGCTCACAATGTAGGCGACGAATTTCTTCCGAGGATGTGATGGAATCGAGATGAGGTGATCAATCGCGCCATGTGGAATGCCGAGTGCAATTCCAAGGAGAGCGATTGAGATCTGCCAAGAGAGAGATATCTCAACTCCAAAAATATGGAGAGCGATGAGTGCTGCGATCGCAATCAAGACCGCTGACCGAGAGGCGGTTACCGTCAGCCGATAAACATCGGAAAGTCTGCTTGCCACACTGCGAGCCTATTTCATTGCGCTCGCGAATGGGAGAGGATTGGCCTATGAACCACCTTCACTACATAGGAGTTCTGCTCTTTATTGGTCTCTGTGGCGTCGGGGTTAACGTCTTCTTCAAAACTGGCCTCGCCCGTAGGTGGCGAATATTCCTCATCACCGATCTTTTAATCCTCGCCCTCTATACGGCATGGGATTCATGGGCTATTTATAAGCGAAATTGGTACTTCGATCCTGCTCAGATCTTGGGAGCTAAAGTCCTCTTCTCGATCCCGATTGAAGAGATTCTCTTCTTTATCGTGGTGCCATTTACCACCGTCGCAACGTATTTGGCGCTCAAGAAACTCACCGGCTGGGAGCGCGATCGAAAATGATCTATTCCGATATTGCTCTTGATGCCGTATTGATCGCAGTGATCTTTGATCTCTTTATTCTCCGAAGTCAGATGGTAACCCGTGGCCTCTTCTGGCTGAGCTACGGATTAATCTTGCCATTTCAACTTCTCACCAATTGGTGGCTGACATCGAAGTTGATCGTGATGTATACCCCTGCCTCAATTATCGGCCGTCGGTTAGCGGGGGCGCCAATTGAAGATCTACTCTTTGGCTTCTCGATGATCTTGTTGACACTCTCGCTCTGGGATTATTTTTCCAATAGAGCGCAATCATAAAAAGTTTAAAGTACCTTGGAGAGGAAGCTCTTCGTTCTCTCTTCTCGGGGATTACTGAGAACATCTCCAGGCTTGCCAGATTCGACAACGACTCCGCCATCCATGAAGACGAGCGAATCTGCAACTTCGCGAGCAAAGCCCATCTCATGAGTCACAACAATCATCGTCATTCCGGTGGATGCCAGCTCCTTCATGACATCGAGAACTTCACCCACTAATTCTGGATCAAGTGCAGATGTGGGTTCATCAAAGAGCATCAGCTTCGGCTTCATCGCAAGGGAACGGGCAATCGCTACTCGCTGTTGTTGCCCACCAGATAGGTGAGCCGGGTAGTGATCTAATTTTTCAGCAAGGCCAACGCGAGCGAGTAGCTTCTTGCCCTCTATCTCAGCATCACTGACGTTAACACCTTGAACGCGGATCATTCCAGCGGTCACATTTTGTAGCGCGGTCATGTGAGGGAAGAGATTGAATTTCTGGAAGACCATCCCGATTCCACTGCGCTGGGTAGCAGCCTCACGAGCCTTTAATTCATAGATCTTTCCGGCACTTTCACGGTAGCCAATTAAGGTGCCATCTACGGTAATGCGACCAGAGTTGATCTTCTCGAGGTGATTGATGCAGCGCAGGAACGTAGATTTACCTGATCCTGATGGGCCGACGAGACACATCACTTCTCCGCGAGCAACCTCAAGGGAGATTCCCCGGAGAACGTGATTATTTCCAAATGATTTATGAACGTTCTCAGCAATAACCATATTTGTCATGATGCCACCCCAATGAGTGCAGAGTGACCGCGAGCAAAGCGCTTCTCAACGTAATACTGAATAACCATCAAGATGGTTGTAAAGAATAGGTACCACGCAGAAGCAACGAGAAGCAGTGGGATTGGGTTATAAGTCTCTGCTGAAATATCACGAGTACGTGCATAGAGATCAGTCACCAAAGGTACTGCCGTAACGAGTGATGTGGTCTTCAACATCGAGACGATCTCATTTCCGGTTGGCGGAATAATGATTCGCATCGCTTGTGGGATAACCACGAATCGCATGGTTGTCCACCAACTCATGCCAAGTGCAGTTGCAGCTTCTTCTTGACCTGAGTCAACAGAGAGAAGTCCGGCGCGCACAATCTCTGCCATATAGGCCGCTTCATTAAGTGAGAGGCCAATGACAGCGATCCAGAACAAGGAGAATTGTTGCGAGATTGTTTGGTGGAAACCTAAATAGAAGTTATTGATATGTATGAAGGGAATACCAAAGAAGAATGAATGATAAATCGTTGAAAGAAGTCCCCAGAAGACAAGTTGGACATAGACCGGGGTGCCGCGGAATGCCCAGATAAAGAGCCATGCGACGCTACGAAATACTGGGTTAGGTGATCTGCGCATTACAGCGAAAGAGATACCTAAAATTATTGCAAAGAACATGGAGAGCGCCGTGAGTGCAAGAGTCACTCCTGCGGCATGGATAACGCGGCTATCGAAGAGATACTTACCAAAGGATTTCCAGTCATATGCGCTGCGGTGGGCAGCATCAATGACAAAGGCTGCAGATAGAGCAGCCAAAAACAGTGCCACTACCCACCGAATTGGGTGGCGCAGTGGCACTGCCTTAATTGGTTCGTGGTTAGTTGATTGCACCGTTCACGCCAAATGAAGAGACTGCGCCAGCTTGGACGCCCCACTTCTTGAGGATCGCTGCATACTGACCGCTCTTATAGACATCATTGAGAGCGAGTGAGATTGCCTTTACGAGTGTTGAACCCTTAGCTGTTGGGAATCCGTAGGGAGCAGCTCCATAGATTGCACCTGCAAGAACGAGCTTGCCCTTGCTCTGCGCAACTGCATCTTCTGTTACTGGTGAATCAGCAGTAAGTGCGTTAGCGCGACCAAGAACTACTGCAGCAGTCGCTGCATCTTGAGCATCGTATGAGAGCGGAGTGATCGCCTTCTTGCCAGCCTTGAGGCAAGCAGCTGACTTGGCCTTGAGATCGTCAACTTCTGTGGAACCAGTCTGAACTGCAACAGTTAATCCGCAGGCATTATTTGGATCAACGTTCTTTCCCTTTGGCGCTGCCCACTGGATTCCAGCGGTGAAGTAGTTTGCGAAATCAACTTGAGCTTCGCGCTCTTTAGTATCAGTGAATGATGAGACGCCAGCATCGTATTTTCCACCCTTAATTGCAGGGAGGATGGAATCAAAGGTAGCGACGACATAATGGACCTTGACTCCAAGGTCTGCAGCTACAGCGTTAACAAGTTCGACTTCCCAACCGATTGGATTGCCCTTGGCATCCTTGAATTCATTTGGACGGTATGTGGCATCTACACCTAAGGTGATGTAGCCATTCTTCTTAACGGAAGCTGGTAGTTGAGCGATTGCTGCGGCATTTGTTGCAGCAAATGCACCGGTTTGTGATGCAAGCAGAGCAGCGACGGTGAGGCCAGCAGCAACTGCAATCTTCTTAGATGTTGTGAACAAGAGAGCGACTCCTTCAATAGTGATGGCTACGGTGGGCGACGTTGACCCGTAGAGCGTGAAGTCTACCCCTCACTGCACGCTTAGAATAAGCGCATGCATCCAGAGATAACCTTGCTCGACGGTGGCTTATCGACCGCTCTTGAGGAGCTAGGGGCAGATCTCAACACCTCACTCTGGTCTGGCGAGTTGTTGCGAACTCATCGCAATCTCATTCGAGCAGCCCATCAATCATTTGTCGATGCTGGTGCGAAGATCCTCATTACAAGTTCCTACCAAATAACGTATCCCGGTTGTGAAGCTCGGGGTTGGTCGCGAGAAGAAGTTACCGATGCGCTTCGTGCTTCAACAGAAATTGCGAGATTTCATGGTGTGAAAGTTGCAGCATCAGTCGGCCCATATGGCGCATTTCGTGCGGATGGTTCTGAGTATCGCGGTAACTATGGGCTTACTATCGAAGAACTCAAGAATTTTCATCGAGAGCGCCTACACGTATTGATCCACAGTAACCCTGATTATTTAGCGATTGAAACTATTCCAGAAGTGACAGAGGCGAAGGCGATACTTGAGCTACTACAAGAAAGTGGCTCATCGATCCCGTTCTGGATCTCGTTCTCATGTAAAGATGAAGGACATATTTCTTCCGGCGAACTCTTCGCAGAGGTAGCTGAACTTGTATCGAGCGCTCCATATTCAATGGGTGTGGGAATCAATTGCACAGCACCACACTTCATCACTCCTCTCATGAAATCAGTCAAAATTCCTACACAATTTGTTCTCTATCCAAATGCTGGTCGTGAGTGGGATGCCCTTAATAAGAAGTGGCTCGGAGATCAGAGCACGGCCTTTACTCCTGAGCAGATTTCCGAGTGGGAGTCTGCTGGCGCCACCATTATCGGAGGTTGTTGTGGGGTTGGGCCTGCGGATATCGCAGTATTGGGTAGTTTCATCGCGCAGTAATCGCACCAACCGATTAAATTTCTCCCATGCTTGGTGGAATTAACAACTCGATGTTCTTTGAGGCCTTTGGTGGCTTCGTCATCATCCCGATCTTTGTTCTCTTTTTGCGCTGGGCATTTCCTTCCAAGAAAAATCACACTGAGATTGCTCGTCGACGAGAGATTAAGAAATCCCTCCGCGAATTGAAGAAGAGGTAACCATGGGCCTAGCAGTCGTTACTGGTGGTTCTCGCGGACTTGGCTATGAGACGGCTCGCGCCTTGAAAGAGGCAGGTCACAAGGTTCTCTTGGTCGCAAAGGATCAAGAGAGATTAGTTGCATCGGCAACCACTCTTGGCTGCGAATTCCGCGCTGTTGACCTTGCAGATATCGATTCTGCGCGCGCCACCTTTCAAGAGATTCTGGCTACCTTCGGAACGCCAGAGATTCTCGTCCTGGCTCACGGTGTGATGAGTGAGAAGATGTCGAAGACGCTACGTAC
>DAINZB010000011.1:7180-12125 GCA_036749135.1 Candidatus Nanopelagicaceae bacterium
CGTGGATTGCTGGTTGATGCGATCTGCCCCAATCACACCAGAACAGATATGGGTGGTCCTGATGCTCCGCTCTCTGTCGAAGAGGGCGCTGATACTGCAATCTGGTTAGCAACACGTGCCTTTGATCCGTCCGCTGATAAGACTGGCTTTCTCTGGGAAGAGCGTCGAATTATCGAGTGGTGAGGTTCTAAGATCTGGGGATGTACATTCCGCCAGCGTATGAAATCACCGATTGGAACGAGATCACATCTTTTGTTTCACATGCACGTGCTGGCGAATTTGTCACTGTAAATGCAGATGGAATTCCAGAAGCTTCGACTCTGCCATTCACCTGGTATCCACAACAGCCAGATCACAACTCACAGATTAAAGATTATGGCCGGGTGACAACACATATGGCCCGTTCTAATCCTCAGTGGTTAGGTATAGAAGATGGCGCTCCTGCATTGATCATCGTCCACGCGCCAGGTGCATATGTATCTCCTGTGAACTATGCAAAGAGCACAGAGAGCGGAAAGGCTGTTGGAACGTGGGATTATCAAGTAATCCACCTTCGCGGAACAGTTGAGGTGTTGCACGACCCGGCAGAAATAATGCAGATCGTCAGCGATTTACAACGTGATCATGAAGCAGAACGAGAGAATCCATGGGATCTCGCCTCTGCGAACCAAGATTTTCTACAGGAACTCATCAAACATGTCGTCGGCTTCACGGTAAATATCACAAGCGTTGAGGCGAAATACAAACTTGAGCAAAAAGAGAAGCAAGATGACCGTGCAAAGATCGTGAGCGATTTGCAATCGTCAGAGCGAACTGGAGATCAGTACGTTGCCGGAGAGATGAAGCGCCTCTTTAATTTATAAAGAGTTAGTTTGGCTTCTTACCGATTGAAAGCGGCTTACTTGTCTCGGCAAAGAAATCATTTCCTTTGTCGTCGACAACGATAAAGGCTGGAAAATTCTCAACCTCAATCTTCCATACCGCCTCCATGCCGAGCTCTTCATAATCAAGAACATCAACTTTTTTGATGCAATCTTGCGCTAGGCGAGCAGCAGGTCCACCGATGGAGCCGAGATAAAAGCCGCCATGGGCTTTACAGGCTTCTGTTACCTGCTTTGATCGATTCCCCTTAGCGAGCATCACCATTGATCCGCCAGCAGCTTGGAACTGATCAACATAGGAATCCATACGTCCCGCCGTTGTTGGACCGAATGATCCTGAGGCATATCCAGCAGGTGTCTTTGCCGGACCTGCGTAATAGACCGCATGGTCCTTGAAATATTGTGGGAGTTCTTTGCCTGAATCTAGAAGTTCTTTGAGCTTTGCATGTGCCAAGTCGCGAGCAACGATCAACGTGCCATTGAGTTCGAGGCGAGTTTTAATTGGGTACTGCGAGAGGATCTTTAAGACATCTGCCATCGGCTGGTTGAGATCTACTTTTACAACATCATCGTTGAGGTGCTCATCCGTTGTTTCAGGTAAGAAACGAGCAGGATCGCGCTCAAGTTTCTCGAGGAAAATACCTTCCTTAGTGATCTTGCCCTTTGCTTGGCGATCTGCGGAACAAGAGACTGCAATAGCAATCGGCAGTGATGCACCATGGCGAGGAAGTCTGACAACGCGAACATCGTGACAGAAGTACTTTCCGCCAAATTGCGCACCAATACCAAGTGTTCGAGTGAGTTCGAGAACCTCTTGTTCAAGGTCGAGATCACGGAATGCTCGACCAGTGGCCGCATTTCCCGTTGTTGGCAAGGAATCTAAGTAATGAGTAGAGGCAAGTTTCGCGGTCTTAACAGTGTGCTCGGCACTTGTTCCGCCGATCACGATTGCCAGGTGATACGGAGGGCATGCCGCGGTTCCTAGTGAGCGAAGCTTCTCATCGAGCCACTTCATAAATGTTGTTGGGTTAAGTACTGCCTTCGTCTCTTGGTAGAGGAAGGACTTGTTCGCAGAACCGCCACCCTTGGCAATGAAGAGGAAGTTGTACTCATCTGCATGATCAGAAGCCGAATAAATCTCTACCTGTGCGGGGAGATTATTTCCTGTGTTCTTCTCTTCCCAAGTTGTTACAGCTGCCATCTGTGAATAGCGAAGATTAAGTTTTGTGTAGGCATCGTAAACTCCGCGAGAGACTGAGATCTCATCTTTCTCCGATGTGAGCACGCGTTGACCCTTTTTGCCCATGACCAATGCGGTTCCTGTGTCCTGACACATAGGAAGTACGCCACCTGCTGCAATATTGGCATTCTTCAAGAGATCAAGTGCGACGAAGCGATCATTGGGCGAAGCCTCTGGGTCGGTCATGATCTTTGAAAGTTGTTCTAAATGCTCATCACGGAGGTAGTGGGAGATATCGTGAATTGCTTCTGTTGTTAATTGTGCAATCGCTTCAGGGGATACCTTGAGAAATTCCATTCCTTCAGCGGAAAATGTCGAAACACCTTCGGTTGAGACGAGGCGATATTCCGTCTTATCTTCACCAATAGGTAGGAGATCTTCGTAGATGAACTCAGGCATTCTCTGTTGCGCTCTTCTTCTCTGATTTCACGGCATCGAGCTTTGCCTTTGCGCCATCGAGCCATTCTTGGCAGATCTTTGCTAAAACTTCACCGCGTTCCCACAGTGCAAGTGACTCCTCGAGTGAGGATTGCCCGGATTCGAGTTCTGCAACGAGATCAACAAGTTCGTCGCGAGCCTCTTCGTAGGAAAGCTTCTTCTCAGCCATGGTCCTCAATCTACTCCTGTGGTGCGGCCGGGAGTGCGGCGTCGGTAGTGGCAGCAACCACACCTTCTGCGACCTTGATGCTGATGTGGTCTCCAGGCTTGAGTGCTGCTGCTTTTCGTACGATCTCACCCTTTTGGGTCAGCACTACTGCATATCCCCGATCGAGAGTGGATTGTGGTGAGAGAGTTCGAAGTTGTGCCTTGAGCGAGTCGAGATCCTCAGAGCCCAAAGCAAGTTCACCCTCCATCGCTCGAAGTGATCGACTCTTAAGAGCAGCGACGATTTCGGCGCGTGAGCTCAGCATGGAGTAAGGATCTTTGAGAATAGGCCGACTCGTCAGCTGCACAATCGAGTTCGATTCATTCAGGAGAAGATTTTTAAGATAACGCAACGAACGATCCTGAAGATTTCCAATCTTGGTTAATTCTTCAACGATATCGGGGACAACTCGCTTACCAGCATCAGTCGGAGTCGATGCGCGCCAGTCGGCAACCAAGTCGAGTAGCGGTGCATCTTTCTCATGGCCGATTGCGCTGACAATAGGAGTCTGCGCTTGTGCTGCGAGTCGTACGAGCGTCTCATCGCTGAAGGGCAGAAGATCTTCAAAGGATCCACCACCTCGAGTAATGATGATGACATCGACATCAGGATGGGCATCAAGTTCTGCGAGTGCAGCAGATACTTCTGTTACGGCCGCAGCACCTTGGACCGCAACCTCGCGAATTTCAAAACGAACCGATGGCCAACGTCGCTTTGCATTTTCGACGACATCTTTTTCGGCATCAGAATTTCGACCACAGATCAAACCGACTGCCTTTGGGAGGAATGGCAGATCTTTCTTGCGATCTGCAGCGAAGAGTCCCTCTGCTGCGAGTTGGTTCTTCAGAAGTTCTAATCTAGCGAGAAGTTCCCCGACTCCTACCTGTCTGATCTCTTTCACGTTCATGGAGAGTGATCCACTCTTGGCATACCAAGAGACCTTGGAGTACATCACTACGCGAGCATTTGCGGGAAGTGGGTTGACCGCTTCGAGTACCGACTTGTGGCACATGATCGAGAGGCTCATATCTGCACTGGTATCACGCAGACGCATGAAGACCATCTGGGCGCCAGGTCGAACTGTGACTTCTGAGAGCTCGCCTTCGATCCAGACCGGACCTAATTTGCTCAGATAATCGCCAATTGCTTCGGAGATGACGCGGACCGGAAGTGGTTCCTCCGCTGAGTTCTCGAGCATGAGCCAACTCTATTAGGCTGGCCCCATGGGAAAGCGAGTTTTATTAGCCGCTCCGCGCGGATATTGCGCAGGTGTTGATCGTGCAGTTGTCGCCGTTGAGAAGGCGCTCGACCTTTACGGCGCTCCGATCTATGTCCGCAAACAGATCGTCCATAACAAACACGTGGTTGCGACCCTCGAAGCTCGCGGCGTCATCTTTGTTGATGAGACGAGTGAAGTCCCCGAAGGATCTACCGTTGTCTTCTCGGCCCACGGCGTATCTCCAGCAGTCCATGAAGAAGCTGCTTCTCGTAATCTCAAGACAATCGATGCCACTTGTCCACTCGTAACCAAAGTGCACCATGAGGTGAAGCGCTTTGCAGCCGAGGATCTGGACATTCTCTTGATCGGCCACGAAGGGCATGAAGAAGTTGAAGGCACCGCAGGAGAAGCCCCAAATAATGTTCAACTTGTTGATGGTGTTGATGGAATCTCATCACTCAAAGTTCGCGATGAATCAAAGGTTGCTTGGCTCTCTCAGACCACGCTCTCCGTTGATGAAACACTTCAAACTGTCGCCGCTCTGAAAGAGCGCTTCCCTAATCTCATGGATCCACCATCGGATGACATTTGTTATGCAACCCAGAATCGCCAAGTCGCAATTAAGCAGATCGCACCACAAGCCGATCTCGTCTTAGTTGTTGGATCCACTAACTCTTCAAATTCTGTGCGTCTCGTTGAAGTCTCGAAAGAGTATGGTGCTAAGGCCGCATACTTAATCGATTACGCCGCTGAGGTTAAAGATGAATGGTTTGATGGCGTCGAAACAATCGGTGTTTCAAGTGGTGCATCAGTCCCCGAGATCTTGGTTGACGATCTTCTGAAAGAGTTAGCAGGACGAGGGTTTGCCGATGTCGAGACTGTAACGGCGATGGAAGAGCACTTACTCTTTGCCATGCCACCTGAACTTCGCAAAGACCTTAAAGCAGCTGGAAAGTAAT
>DAINZB010000011.1:12225-21298 GCA_036749135.1 Candidatus Nanopelagicaceae bacterium
CCGGTCTCCGCTGCCATTGCATCAATGACATCCTTCGTTTGATAGGCGATCGCCTCAAGCGTTGCCCGAGCGATATGTGCCTTTGTGGCTGCTCGAGTAAGACCTACGAGTACGCCTCGGGCATCGCTGCGCCAATATGGCGCAAAGAGCCCAGAGAACGCTGGGACAAAATAGACGCCGCCATTATTGGGAACTGATTGAGCTAGCTCTTCAATTTCAGAGGCGCTCTGAATGATTCCCAACTGATCACGAAGCCATTGCACGGCAGAGCCAGTCACTGCGACTGAACCTTCCAGGGCATATCGCGCCGGCGCTTCACCAAATTTAAAGCAGAGCGTTGTTAGCAAGCCCTTCTTCGAGCGAACGATCTCAGTTCCGGTATTGACGAGTGCGAAATTTCCAGTGCCGTAAGTGCACTTGGTATCGCCACGTTCAAAGCAGAGTTGTCCAACCATCGCTGCATGTTGATCGCCGAGGATGCCGGCGATAGGAACTTGCGCACCAAAGACGCCATCACTCTTCGTGTGGCCATAGATCTCTGATGAGCTCTTAATCTCTGGTAGGGCGGATTCTGGAATTCCAAAATCAGCGAGTAGTGAACCATCCCAGGTGAGTGATTCAAGGCCCATCAAGAGCGTTCGCGATGCATTGGTCACATCAGTGACATGAAGTCCCTGCGTCAGATTCCAGATTATCCAGGTATCAATCGTTCCAAATAAGAGTGTCCCTGATTCTGCCGCAGCCTTCACTTCGGGGACATTGCGGAGTAGCCAACTCATCTTGCTTCCTGAGAAGTATGGAGCGATTGCCAGCCCTGTTATGTGAGTTGCCCGATCCTTCTGGTCTTGGGTGAAATCATCCAAAACCACTTGGCCACGAGTGTCCTGCCAAACAATTGCGTTGTAGAGGGGCTTTCCGGTTGTGCGATCCCAGGCAACGGTCGTCTCCCGTTGATTCGTGATCCCAATTGCAGAGAGATCAGAGCCAGTGAGGCCAGCCCTGCCAAGTGCATCGGTGATAACAGTGCAGACCTTCGACCAGATTTCCAGAGGATCATGCTCGACCCATCCAGGTGCCGGCATGATCTGACGATGTTCTTCTTGAGAGGAAGCAACAACTGCTCCCGTTTCATCAAAGATCATGAAACGGCTACTTGTTGTTCCTTGGTCTAGCGCCCCCACATATCTCATACCCACTATCCTAAAGCGGTGTGGAGTTCTAAGTCAGCCCTTAACCGAGCCCAACGGCAGGCGGCAATAACCTCCCTTGAATCTGATGAGTTCGACATCCTGGTCATTGGCGGCGGTGTAACTGGGGCGGGAATCGCACTCGATGCAGCGACGCGAGGCTTGAAGGTCGCCCTTATTGAGAGCCAAGATTATGCAGCCGGCACCTCCTCTCGTTCCTCAAAATTGATCCATGGTGGTCTGCGGTATCTCGAGCAATACGACTTCAAGCTCGTTCGTGAAGCCTTACATGAACGCGAGTTGATGGTGACGACCCAGGCACCACATCTTGTTAAGCCACTCTCTTTTCTCTATCCATTGCATAACAAGGTTCGTGAACGAACCTACGTGGGTGCTGGAATATTTCTCTACGACATTCTCCGCGGTCTTCAACGAGCGCTGCCTAACCACAAGCACTTAAGTCACAAGCGGGTGCAAGAAGCGGCGCCATGTTTGAATCCAAAGATTGTGCTCGGCGGCATTGAATACTTTGATGCGCAAGTCGATGATGCCCGCCACACGATGATGATCTTGCGAACCGCCGCGTTATACGGCGCCGTTCTTACAACGCAGACTCGAGCAGAGTCTCTCATCCGTGATGGTGAAAAAGTTGTGGGAGTGGAAGTTACCGATCTCAGCTCAGGCAAACGATTGAAGGTCAAAGCAAAGTCGACAATTATGGCGGCTGGTGTCTGGAGTAATGAACTCCATCAACATTTTGGAATTACCGCAAACTATTCAGTTCGGATGAGCAAGGGTGTCCATATCGTTGTACCGCGCTCTGCCATTGATTCATCAGTCGGCATGATTCTTAAGACCGCGGTCTCGGTACTCTTCGTGATTCCTTGGACCGCGGATAAGTGGTTAATTGGTACTACTGATACTGATTACACGGGGGATAAGGTCAATCCATTAGCCGATGCTGCAGATGTTGATTACATTCTTGAACAGGTCAATAAGGTCTTAGTTAAGCCACTTACCCGTTCTGATCTCCTCGGCGCCTATGCTGGCTTACGTCCACTCGTCTCATCTGAGGGCGCTTCATCGACAACGAAGATCTCACGTGAACATATTGTTGATCATCCAGTTCCAGGCTTTGTCAGCATCGCTGGTGGAAAGTACACGACCTATCGAGTCATGGCGAAGGATGCGGTTGATGCCGCAGCTAGTGATATGGGCCGTGCTATTCCAGAATCTGTTACTCGTGGAACACCAATCCTTGGAGCCGATGGCTACCACGCATTAGTGAACTCTGCTGATCGTTTAGCAAGAGATCTCGGTATTTCACAGAGCGAAGTGATTCGACTCCTTGATCGTTATGGCTCTGAGATCTTTGAGTTTGGTGAGATCATCGCCAAGAACCCTGAGTTAGCGCATCCACTTGGTCATGGTTGTGATTACCTCGGAGTTGAGATCTATTACGCGGCCTCTCATGAAGGTGCGATGAGTGTCAGTGATGTGCTGCTGCGGAGAACGCGCGCATTCTTTGAGACCGGTGATTATGGACTTTCGGTCGTGAATAAAGTTGCCGAGATTATCTCGCCATTGCTTGGTTGGAGTGCAGCCGATGCACAGGCATCAATTCGTGAGTATGAAGTGCTCGTTCAATTAGAACGCGAAGCAATCATTCCCTAAACGGAATTAATTGCTTGTGATCTGCTCTGATTGGCGAGAGCGATAGATGTAATAACCCCATGAACCGATAGCACCGATCGCAAGATATGGTGCAACTGCCGCGAGTGAGGTCACTAGATCGAGTCCAAGGCGGGCAAGGTGAAGACCTACGCCGCCTAAGGTGCAGAGAACGAGAATCGTTGAGAAGAGAAATGCGAGCGGTGGATTTACCGCTGTTGCAAATTCACTGCCAGAGCGGCCAAGATAGATACCGCCGGCAATTGCTAAGAGAAGTGCAATCCCTGTGATGGCTCCGATCTTTCCGATCGCATATTCAAGAGTTTCAGCGAGAAGAATGAAGAGCCCTTGGAGAATCACAATTCCAGGCACTGTTAGGCCTGGCCCCTTGATCGGGCTTGTTGGCTTCTTCATCTTTGTCGAGGTATTCACGCTACTCATTATCCTCTAAACCATCCTCATCGTCGCTATCGTCAAGCTCATCAGGATCTGTGCCCTCTGTGAGCTCGTAACTCTTACTCTTGATCATCCGCACATCTTCTTCAATTCCATCGTTATTGCCGAGCTTGGCTGATGATGGAACTCCGAGTGCAACCATCTTTCGGGCTGGGCGGAGCATATTCTCTTCAGCTGATTGAACGAGATCATTAAAGGCTCGTTCAGAACTCTTGATGCTCTTTCCGAGAGTTGCAATCTTTGTGTGCACTCGGCCGATTCGCTTGAGAAGTTCTCCGGCAAGTTCAGTGATTGCTGATGCATTCTTCGCCATATCTGCCTGGCTAAAGACATAAGCGACCGTGCGCAGGAGCGCCATCATCGTCGTTGGGGTTGCAATCGTGATGCCCTTTTCAAATGCCTTATTTAATAAGTTGGGATCGACATCGAGAGCTTCAGAGAGAATTGATTCAAAGGGTGCGAAGAGAACGACATAGTCAGGAGAGTTCCCTTCATGTTGATAGCCCTTCTTGGCGAGATCGTTGACATGCCCCAAGAGATCTTTCGCATGAAGCTCCATCAATGATCGACGCGCAACGAGATCGCTCTCAGCGACTGCCTCAAGGAATCGATCGAAGGGGAATTTTGAATCGATAAAGATCTCTGATCCACCCGGAATTGCGATACGAATATCAGGACGCGATGACGAAGATACTGACGAGGTGCGGGTATCTTGTTTGAAGAAGTGGATTCCTTCTTGAAGCCCTGATGATTCCAGAATCATCTCAAGTTGGGCCTCACCATACTTACCGCGGCTCTGCGAGTTAGAGAGCGCCCCCGCTAACTTTGTAGTCTCGCGAAGTAAATTCTCGTTGCCACTCTTCATATTTTCAATCGTGGTCTTGATCGCTGCCTCACCAGATGCGCGCTTCACCTCAGCATCGTGAGCTTGCTGGGCAAGCGTTTGAATTGTCTGCTTCACCTCTTTGAGTGATTGATCGAGTCTGGTCTTCTCGGCACCTTCGGCGCGGAGTTCTTCTAATTGAGAGGAGAGGAGCGAACTCTTGGTCTGCTCTGCAGATAAGAGTGCCGCCAACTCTTGGGCGGATTGCGCCCCTTGGCCCGACTTTCCTTGATTACCGGCGCGCCCGAGCAGGAAACCAGCCAGTAGGCCGATCACCAGGGCGAGGAGGCTGAAGATCACTGTGCTCATATCCTCATCTTGGCAGGGAAGACTGACAAAGCCCCGTAGGCTCTACTCCTCGTGAGCCTCTCTATTGGAATTGTCGGACTGCCCAACGTGGGAAAGTCGACCCTTTTTAATGCCCTGACAAAGAACAATGTCCTTGCGGCTAACTACCCCTTCGCCACGATCGAGCCAAATGTCGGCGTGGTCGGCGTTCCGGATCCACGCCTGGGCAAGCTCGCAGAAATCTTTGGCTCTGAGAAGATCCTGCCAGCGGCGGTCTCCTTTGTAGATATCGCCGGAATCGTGAAGGGCGCATCGGAAGGTGCTGGCCTCGGAAATAAGTTCTTGGCAAATATTCGCGAGACCGATGCGATCTGCCAGGTCATCCGCGTCTTTACCGATGAGAATGTCACCCGCGAAGGTGAACGCACAGCAGCATTCGTTGACCCAGCATCCGATATCGAAGTCATCAATACTGAACTTGCGCTCGCTGACCTTCAGACGATCGAGAAGGCACTTCCTCGACTTGAAAAGGAAGCGCGCATCCAGAAGGAGAAAACTGCTGTTATTGAAGCAGTGAAAGAAGCACAGAAGATTCTTAATGAAGGAAAGTTGCTCAGCGGTTCGAATGTTGATCTCGCAGCGATCGCTGAACTTCAATTAATGACAACAAAGCCATTCCTCTATGTCTTTAATGTGGATGCATCTGAACTGAGCGACCAAGCACTTCGCCAGAAGTTGCAAGCACTGGTTGCGCCAGCTGAAGCGATCTTCCTCGATGCCAAGACTGAAGCCGAGCTCGCAGAGCTTGATGATGTCGATGCGCTTGAGCTTTTGAAAGAGATCGGCATGGAAGAGCCAGGCCTTGCCACTCTTGCTCGCGTTGGCTTTGAGACTCTTGGACTGCAAACATATTTAACTGCCGGTCCTAAAGAGGCTCGAGCATGGACAATTCATAAAGGCGATACCGCTCCCATGGCGGCAGGTGTGATTCACACCGATTTCCAAAAAGGTTTCATCAAGGCCGAGATCGTGGCATTTGGTGATTTGATCGAAGCAGGTTCAATGACAGAGGCCCGTGCTCGCGGAAAAGTCCGCATGGAAGGTAAAGAGTATGTAATGGCCGATGGTGATGTAGTGGAGTTCAGATTCAATGTCTAAAATAAAATACGAGAAGAGCCCATATATAACTGGCGAACTCAAGAAGCGCGATGAGCTCCGTAACGTAGCGATTATTGCTCACGTTGACCATGGAAAGACAACACTCGTTGATGCCATGCTCACTCAATCTGGTGCCTTCTCTGAGCACCAAAAAGAGGGCGAAGATCGCGATCGCGTCATGGACTCAATGGACCTTGAGCGCGAAAAGGGAATCACCATTCTCGCCAAGAACACTGCGGTTAAGCGCGGAAATCAGATCGTTAACATCATTGATACTCCGGGCCACGCCGACTTCGGTGGCGAAGTAGAGCGCGGACTTGAAATGGTTGACGGCGTCATTCTTCTCGTCGATGCATCTGAAGGCCCACTTCCTCAGACTCGCTTCGTACTTCGTAAAGCGCTGAGCAAGAACCTCCCGGTTATTCTCGTTATCAATAAGGTCGACCGTTCTGACTCACGTATCGGTGAGGTCGTTGATGAGGCCTATGCACTCTTCTTAGATCTCGATGCCAATGAAGAGCAGATTGAATTCCCAATCGTCTATGCATCTGCAAAGGCTGGTCGCGCATCTCTCAATCGCCCTGCTGATGGTGGCATGCCAGATCAAGAGAACCTCGATGTTCTCTTCGATACGATCTTCGGAACTATTCCAGCTCCGGTCTATCACGAAGGTGCACCACTACAAGCACATGTAACGAACTTGGATAGCTCGCCTTACCTTGGTCGTCTTGCACTCTGTCGCGTACGCGAAGGCGTTATCAAGAAGGGCTCAACTGTTGCCTGGATGAAACAAGATGGCACACAAGAGCGCGTCAAGATCTCTGAACTCTTGATCACTGATGGCCTCGAGCGCGTACCTACTCTTGAAGCAGGACCTGGTGACATCATCGCGGTCGCAGGTATCGAGACCATTACATTGGGCGAGACCCTTGCAGATGCTGAAAAGGCGCATGCGCTCCCACTCATTACCGTCGATGAGCCATCAATCTCGATGACAATCGGTATTAATACCTCACCTCTCGCAGGTCAGGTTGGAAAGCTTCTGACCGCTCGACAGGTAAAGAATCGCCTCGATGCAGAGCTCATCGGTAACGTCTCGCTTCGCGTAAAGAACACAGAGCGTCCTGATACCTGGGAAGTTCAAGGTCGTGGCGAACTTCAACTCGCAGTACTTGTTGAAATTATGCGCCGTGAAGGCTTTGAACTCACAGTGGGTAAGCCACAGGTAGTGACAAAGACTGTTGATGGAAAGCTCCAAGAGCCGATGGAACGCCTCTCGATCGATATCCCAGAAGAGTATCTCGGAGTTGTTACTCAGTTGATGGCGCTCCGTAAGGGTCGCATGGAGCAGATGGTCAACCACGGAACTGGTTGGATTCGTTTCGATTACAAGGTTCCATCACGTGGCCTCATTGGATTCCGTACCGAGTTCCTCACTGAAACTCGTGGAACTGGATTGCTTCACCACGTCTTCGATGGTTATGAGAACTGGCATGGCGAGATTCGTACTCGTCTTACTGGATCACTCGTCTCTGATCGTCGCGGCGCAGTTACTTCTTATGCGCTGTACTCACTTCAAGATCGCGGTTCACTCTTTGTTGAGCCAGGTACAGAAGTCTATGAAGGCATGGTCGTTGGCGAGAACAGCCGTCCAGAAGATATGGATGTCAACGCAGTTCGCGAAAAGAAACTCACCAATATGCGTTCTTCCGGTACTGATGAAGCAGAGCGTTTGATTCCGCCAAAACTTCTCAATATGGAGCAGGCACTTGAGTTCTGTCGCGAAGATGAATGCGTAGAAGTCACACCAAAGCAGGTTCGAGTTCGTAAAGTGATCCTCGATCAGAACGAGCGCGGCCGTGCGACATCTCGCACTAAGAAGGCGAACCAGGGAGCAGATTCCTAACCCGCCACCGTTTACCTTGCACGAGCAAGGGCCAGTAAAACTCTAGAAATAGGGCTGATATCCGCGCCATAGAGCGTCGATGTCAGCCCTATTCGCTTAGATAGGGGCTATGAGAGAGACGGGATCACGCGCTGGACTACGCCTACTTCGCCGTCCCCCTATTCATGACGAGATCACTCTCGATCCAGCGCAGAGTTCGGTGCTCACTACACCTGGTCGCACCGCTATCTTCGGTGGACCTGGAACCGGAAAGACAACCACCTTGATCCGTAGCGCACTCGCTCGCGTCGAATCTGGTTTCGATCCATCATCGCTCTTAATTCTGACCTATGGCCGCGAACGGGCATCTGATCTCCGCGACGAGATCGCTCGTGGTGCACAATCGACATCCTTTGAGGCACTTGCTCGCACATTTCACTCGCTTGCATTCTCGATTCTCAATGAGAAGTTACGCCCCGAAGATCCGACCTACATTTTGATCTCAGGCGCTGAACAAGATGCTTACATTAAAGATCTTTTAAGTAATGACCATGTCGAGATCGACTGGCATGCCGATCTCGATCAAGCGCGTAAGACTCGTGGCTTCATCCGCGAAGTTCGTGATCTCATCTCGCGTGCTACGGAGATGGATCTGACTCCTAAGGCACTTCAATCACTTGGTGCAGAACTCGGTGAGAAGTACTGGGATGGTGGCGCAAAGTTCTGGGCTTCTTATTACAAATCGATGCAACTGCGAAATTACTCGGTCACCGACTCGCCAATACGAATCGATCCATCCTCGGTGATTGTTGAAGCGATCGATCGCTTAAAGAGCGATCCAGAACTACTTGAGAGTTACCGTTCGCGCTACTCACTTATCTTGATCGATGAATTTCATGAGAGCGATCAATCTCAGCGCGAGTTGCTCACCTTGATTTCAGGGGGAGAGGTCCAGCTCTATCTCGATCCCGACTCGGCAATTGGTAGATTCCGTGGCGCTGATCCCGATGGTGTTGCAACCTGGTTGAAGGAGTTTGTTGATAGCTCCCTTCACCTTCCCACCACCTATCGAAGTACACCTGCTATCACTGAGCTCGGCCTCGAGATCGCCTCTCGCTTCCGCTCCCATAATCCAGCTCGCAAGCGTGCGGCAGCCCCTTCCAATCGTCAGAGGGGAAGTATCGATATCTCAAAGTTTGCGAGTCAATCTGAGGCAGCGAATTACATCGCCTACCAATTTCGTAAGGCCCATCTTGAAGATGGCCTTCCGTGGTCCGAGATGGCGATCTTGGTTCGCACTCCGGGTCATCAGGTCAGCGCAATTGCACGGGCATGTGCATTAAATGGCATTCCCCTCAGCATCGACTCTCAGGCAGCGGCTCTTGCAGAGAATGCTGCAGTTCGTCCGATTCTCGATATTGCACAACTTGTCGTTACCCCAGAACTTCTTACGACATCACACTGGCCCAAGATTGAAGAGTTACTTCTCAGCGAATTCTGCGGTGCAGATGCCATCTCACTTCGGCAGATTCGAATGGCGCTGAG
>DAINZB010000012.1:0-3822 GCA_036749135.1 Candidatus Nanopelagicaceae bacterium
GGGAAACGTGATGGGAGAACAGTTGGCTCTTGGGAGCGACCGTCGTAGTTCGGGATGAAATCGACGGTATCTTCATCGATATCGCGCATCATCTCCATAGCTAACGGCGCTAGCCGGGCTTCGGTATAACGCATTGCTGCGGCAGGATCATTACCTGGGCTACCAAAGTTTCCATTGCCATCGATTAATGGATAGCGAAGCGACCAGAATTGAGCGAGACGAACAACAGCGTCATAGATCGCAGTGTCACCATGTGGATGGTAATTACCCATGACATCACCGACGATACGTGATGATTTGTAGTAACCCTTATCAGGACGATAGCCCGCGTCGTACATCGCATACAAGACGCGACGGTGAACCGGCTTTAAACCATCGCGAATATCAGGAAGTGCTCGGCCAACAATGACCGACATTGCATAATCGAGATAGCTGCGCGCCATCTCAACTTGAAGATCAATTGTCTCTTGTCGATCAACTTGGCCGTGGCCAGTTGTCTCATTTGTTAGATCAGCCATTAGATATCCAAGAACCTAACATCTTTAGCGTTGCGTTGAATAAAGCTTCGGCGTTGTTCAACATCTTCACCCATTAATACTGAGAAGAGATCATCGGCTGCAGCTGCGTCCTCAAGAGTCACGCGAATGAGTACACGATTCGCTGGGTCCATAGTGGTATCCCAGAGTTCCTTCGCTGGCATCTCACCCAAGCCTTTGAAGCGTTGGATGCCATCTTCCTTTGAAAGGCGCTTACCAGCATCGGTGCCGATCTTGATGAAGGCATCGCGCTCTTTATCTGAGAAGACATATTGGGTTTGATCTTTGCCAGACCACTTCAACTTGTAGAGAGGTGGTTGGGCAAGGAAGACATAACCATTCTCAATGAGTGGACGCATGAAACGGAAGAGAAGTGTGAGAAGAAGAGTACGGATATGTTGACCGTCAACATCGGCATCGGCCATCAAGATGATCTTGTGATAACGAAGTTTGGCGATATCGAATTCATCATGGATACCAGTACCAAGTGCAGTGATGAGTGCTTGGACTTCGTTGTTCTGAAGGACGCGATCAATACGCGCCTTCTCAACATTAAGAATCTTTCCGCGAATCGGAAGCACTGCCTGATAGCGAGAGTCGCGGCCACCCTTTGTTGAACCGCCCGCTGAGTCGCCCTCAACGATATATAACTCGCACTTTTCTGGGTCGGTCCACTGGCAATCAGCGAGCTTTCCAGGCATACCGCGGCCCTCTAAAAGGCCCTTACGACTACGTGAGAGATCGCGCGCTTTGCGTGCTGCGGTACGTGCTGCCGCTGCATCAATAGATTTACGAACAATATCTTTGCCCTCTGTTGGGTTCTTCTCAAACCATTCAGTGAGTGCATCGTTCATAGATTTCTGAACAAATGATTTCGCTTCTGTATTACCAAGTTTTGTCTTGGTCTGTCCTTCAAATTGTGGTTCACCGATCTTGATAGAGACGATCGCGGTTAATCCTTCACGAACATCGTCGCCAGTAAGTCGATCCTCTTTTTTGCGAATGAAGCCCCACTCTTCACCAAATTTATTAACAATCGAAGTAAGCGCGGTTCGGAATCCTTCTTCATGTGTGCCGCCCTCATGAGTATTAATTGTGTTAGCGAATGTGTAGACCGATTCAGTAAATGTTGTATTCCATTGCATTGCGATCTCAAGCGACATTTTCTGCTTGGTATCTTCGGCGTTAATGGCAATGATGGATTTATGGGTCTCACCTTTTGTGAGATTTAAGTGGCGAACAAAATCGATGATGCCACCTTGGTAGTGGTAGCGAACTGAAACCGGATTACCGCTCTCATCAACATGGCCTGGACGTTCATCAGTAAGTTGAAGAATCAAACCTTTGTTAAGGAATGCCATCTCGCGGAATCGTGCTGAGAGAGTTTCAAAAGAGAAGATGGTGGTCTCAAAGATTTCAGCAGATGGCCAGAATGTTGTGGTGGTTCCGGTATCAGTTGTTGGTTCACCTTTGCGAACAGGTGCTTGCGGAACTCCGAGTTTGTATTCCTGGTACCAATGGAAACCATCGCGCTTTACAACAACTGCAAGATCGGTTGAGAGTGCATTTACGACAGAGATACCAACACCATGCAACCCACCAGATACTGAGTAACCACCATCGCCAAATTTTCCGCCGGCATGGAGAACAGTGAGAACAATTTCCAGAGCTGGGCGCTTCTCAATGGGGTGGAGATCGACAGGGATGCCGCGGCCGTTATCAACAACTTTGATTCCGCCATCGGCGGTCATGGTTACTTGGATCTCGGTGCAGTACCCAGCGAGAGCTTCATCGACAGAGTTATCTACGACCTCGTAGACGAGGTGGTGGAGGCCGCGCTCACCGGTTGAGCCGATATACATGCCAGGGCGCTTGCGGACCGCATCGAGCCCCTCGAGGACGGTAATCGCGCTGGCATCGTAGCCTTTGGTCTCTGACACCCGAACTCCTTTAATTAAACCGGCTCAGAATGGATCCTGGGCCCGATTTCTCTTCCTAAGCCAATAATCCTAGTCGTAAAGGGCGGCCTTGGATAGCCAAAAACAGGGCTGGGGGGTCTATCTGGGGGGCAAAGTCGTAGAAGTTGTAGGTCTCTAGTGGGTAGAGGGTCTTTTTCAGTTGTAGGTGTCGCGTGGGCCGCGAGCGCCTTTGATTGTCCGGATCCCTTTTTTCCACGAAGGGGCGTGTGGCCCCAGGATCACCAGGGAGTCGACGAGTGCCCCAGGTGCCGAGGTGGTGATGGTTTTCAGGAGCGCGCTCTTCATAGTGTTGAGCTGGGTAGCCCAAGCGGTTGAGGTGGTTTGGATGGTGAGTACACCATCGACCAATGAGAGAGGAGTTGAGTGGGTCGCGATCTCATTGCCAACAACACTCTCCCATTCTGTGAAGAGGGTGCCTTCTGCGATTCCTTGCTTCCAATCTCGCTTCACCACAATCTCATCGAGGATTGAGCTGAGTGCAAGTGGATCATCAACCCGGGTACGTGACTCATCGACTTCACGCGTGCGGGTTTTGCGAATTTGGTTACGCCATGCTCTATACATCTCGCGGGCTAGGTCACGGCTCATAAGGCCTTCACACTTCCCGATTTAACGGTGAAGAATTTTCCAGATAGTTCTGGCGGTAGATCTGATTGAACCGCGACAGTGATAAATGTTTGCTCCGCGCTATTGGCAAGTGCAATCAATCTATGGCGACGTTCTTCATCTAACTCAGAGAAGACATCATCGAGAATCAAGATGGGTTTTGACCCATCGTCTTGTAATAGTTGATAGCTCGCGAGTTTTAATGAAAGTGCGATCGACCATGATTCACCATGAGATGCATATCCTTTAACAAAGTGATCACCGAGCATAAGTAATAATTCATCACGATGTGGACCTACAAGTGTTAACCCACGATCAATCTCTTGGTTACGGACCTCTTTAAACTTTTGAAGTATCAACTCTTTATTCTCATCGGGCACAATAGATGAGTTCTCAATACTTGATTTATACGTGATATATGCGCGCTTCTCTGGTGAGATCTCTTTATAAACATCAGTAAAGATCGGCATCAATTCATTTAATGTGGTGAGGCGCGCTGCGATGATCTCGCCACCAAAGGTTGCGACTTGTTGATCCCATGATTCTAATGATGAGAGATTAGATCGTGATTTTAAAAGTGTATTGCGTTGACGAACTGCCCTCTCGTAATCAGAGATCACACCGGCCATACGTGGGGATCGCAAAATAAGAAGTTGATCGATAAATCTCCGGCGCTCTGATGGATCACCACGGACAAGATC
>DAINZB010000012.1:3922-11188 GCA_036749135.1 Candidatus Nanopelagicaceae bacterium
TAGAGAATCGATTCAACAATATTGGTCTTACCCTCGCCATTGCGCCCAATAAAGATCGTGATGCCTTTATCAAGCGGAAGTTCTAACTCGGCGTAAGAACGATAGTTCTTCAGCGAGAGATGGGTGAGGTGCATTCGTTCTGGCTCGTAATTAAGAGCTGTAACGCATTGGCATTAAGAGGTACTTGTATGACTCGTCTTTAGCGCCATTTGCCTCATGCTTACCAACTAAGACAGCTGGTTTTGATGCGCCGGTGAAATCAATCTCAACAAATGGAGTGCCAAGTGCTTGGAGTCCATCGGTGAGGTACTGAGGATTGAATGCAATTGCGATTGGCTCACCGGTGTAAGAGATCTCAATCTCTTCAGTTGCTTGTGCTTCTTCACCAGCTCCTGCTTCAAGGCGGAGGATTCCTGGTCCAAAATCAAGACGTAATGGAACGGTTTTATCTGTCACAAGCGCTACACGGCGAACTGAATCTAAGAAATCAGCAACATTGATTGTTGCTTGTGCAACAGATTCAGATGGAAGTAAGTGGCGGAATGGTGGGAATGTGCCATCGAGTGTTCGTGATGTCATTGTCTTTAATTCAGAGACAAAACCAACTAACCGCTCATTTGAACCTGTTGGTGATAACGCAAGAGTCACTTGTGAATGTGTTGCGGTTAATGATTTGGCCGCATCAGAAAGTGTGCGAGCGCGTAGAAGTGTTGTCGCTTCAATCTCATTATTCTTTGCCTGCCATGAGAGTTCGCGTACCGCTAACCGATAACGATCAGTCGCTGCAAGTGTGATGTTATTTTTATTGATCTCAATATGAACACCAGTAAGTGTTGGTAATGAATCATCTTTACCAGCAGCTATTGCAACCTGGTTGACCGCAGTTGCAAATACATCACTTGCAATAAGTCCTGCAGTCTCTGGAATCTCAGGAAGGTTTGGGTACTCAATTGTTGAGAGCGTTGGGAGTGTGAACTTCGCAGCGCCTGCAGTAACAAGTACTCGAGTGCCTTCAAGTGTGAAGGTGATTGGTTTTGCTGGAAGTGATCGTGAGATCTCAGCCAGAAGGCGACCAGGAACTAAGACTTTTCCTTTTGCGGTGATCTCTGCTTTTAAGATCGCTTTTGTTGATGTCTCTAAATCTGACCCGGTGAGGGTGATGGAGGTGTCGACATCGATCATAATGCCGAGGAGCTCAGGTTTAATAGGGCGAGTTGAGAGGCTGCGGGCGACCCAGTTCACGGCATCGACGAGCTCTTCTCTTTCAACAACAAACTTCATACTCTCCCCTTGTCTGAGATGAGAGCCTTTCACAGGTTCTCTCTATCCTCAATCTAAATATCTTTAATAAAGGTATTCGTAATAACCAGCCCACTTCTCTGTGGAGAAGATGGAAAAGTGCTGGTCAGGCTGTGTTTCACCACCCCCACTGGTTGTGGGAAAGGTTGTGGAAAGTTGGGATAACCCGCCTTCCACCCCAACCCACCTCCTCAAGAGAGAGGAAGGAGAGGAGAAAAGAAGGGTTTATCCACAGTTATCCACAAGTTACCCCCAGAGATTTGGGGATAACCAGGTAACTCCTATTTAGTTTTTACTCTGCTGTTTGATCCGGTTGGTGAGCTCAGTGACCTGGTTATAGATCGAGCGGCGCTCAGCCATCAACTGGCGGATCTTCCGGTCGGCATGCATCACTGTGGTGTGGTCGCGCCCACCAAAGCTCTGGCCGATCTTAGGAAGGCTCAACTCAGTTAACTCTCGGCAAAGGTACATCGCGATCTGGCGGGCGTTCACCAGAACCCGGCTCCGGTTGCTGCCACAGAGATCATCAATCGAGAGGCTGAAGTAGGTCGCGGTCTGAGCCATGATCGTTCCAGCGGTGATCTCTGGGCCGGCCTGATCAGGAATCAAATCTTTAAGAACGATCTCGGCCAATCCCAAATCAACTGGTTGGCGATTGAGTGATGCAAAAGCGGTAACACGAATTAACGCGCCTTCAAGTTCACGAATATTGGATGAGATCTTTGAAGCGATGTACTCAAGAACTTCATCAGGAGCATTCAACTTATCTTGCGCAGCTTTCTTACGAAGAATGGCAATACGAGTCTCAAGCTCTGGTGGTTGGATATCAGTAATCAAACCCCACTCAAAGCGCGAGCGAAGACGATCTTCCAAAGTTGTTAATTGTTTTGGTGGACGGTCGCTCGAGATAACGATTTGCTTGTTCGCGTTATAGAGAGTGTTGAAGGTATGGAAGAACTCTTCTTGAGTTGCTTCTTTGTTCTCTAAGAATTGAATATCGTCAACAAGGAGAATATCGAGATCGCGATAACGCTGTTTAAAGACCGCCGCCTTGTCATCACGAATCGAGTTAATAAAATCATTGGTGAACTCTTCAGATGAAACATATCGAACACGCACTGAGCCATATAACTCTTTCGCATATGCGCCAATAGCGTGTAATAAGTGGGTTTTTCCAAGGCCAGACTCACCATAAATAAAGAGCGGGTTGTAAGCCTTTGCTGGCGCCTCTGCAACTGCTACAGCAGCGGCATGTGCAAAGCGATTCGATGCACCGATAACAAAAGTTTCAAAGATGTATCGAGGGTTAAGTTGTGATGGCTCTTGCGGACGCTTTGAATCAGCGCCGCGACCAGTTCCTTGGCGATGGGTCTCAAGATTTGGGGTAGTTGTATCAGCCTCAACTTCTTCAACACTCTCAACTTCAAGAGCTTCATTAACCTGAACAGCGATAGTGATGGTCTGATTAAATTTCTGCGAGAGAATTTCATTGAGTGAAGATTTAATTTTTAGTTCGAGAAAATCTTTTGTAAAAGTATTGGGAGCTTCCAACAAGAACGATGCGCCATTTTCACGTTGAAGCAATCCAAGTGCTTGTGTTGTATTTAAAAAGCCACGGTTTGAAGGAGCGGTTGCACTCAACTCATCGATGACCTCGCGCCATACCGCGCTGATATCAGGGGTAGTACTGGTCTCGGCGCCTGGTAAGGCGGCATCCACTACAGACATCTCGTTCCTCAATCTGGTCCAACAAGGACTTTCTGGTAGAGCCACAGAAACCCGGTGGGGCCTGGCTGGGCTTTAGAGTTTTCCCCAAAGATATCCACAGCCTGTGGTCTAAACCCAAGGTTGAGACTCACCTGAGAGCCCCACCCTGTGGATAGAGGGCGAAAGTATGGGGTTGGCTCCGAAAAAGCAAGTAGTTATCCACAAAATCTTTCTATCTGGAGACCCTCGTTTGACCCTTATCAACAGCCTTCTGTACCCTGCTCCTCTACCCGCTGTGGCCCGGTCCAGAGCACGCTCGACCGGAGAAACTGGAGTTCATCATGACAAAGCGCACCTTCCAACCAAATAACCGCAAGCGCGCCAAGAAGCATGGCTTCCGCGCTCGCATGGCAACCCGTGGTGGACGCGCAGTTCTCTCATCACGTCGTGCCAAGGGCCGCACACGTATCTCTGCATAACGCTCACTAGATAAGCACTGCGATATCTCGTGCTCCCAGCACTGAACCGACTTCGCTCGAGTAAAGATTTTGCACGCGTCACCAAAACTGGCCACCGTGCAACGACAGCTTCACTCGTTGTCTATCTCAAGAACGATCAGAGTTTTCAACCAGAACCACAAATTGGTCTCATTGTTTCGAAGGCTGTCGGGGGATCAGTAACCCGTCACCGAATCGCCCGCCAACTTCGACATGCAGCTCGCGAACATTTGCTCGCAATCCCACCTCACTCACAGGTTGTTATCCGTGTGATCAAAGATGGTGGCGATTACATCAATGAACTTCACCACGGGATCACAAAGATCGCACAGAGAATCTCTGGAACAGGAGTAGCACAATGAAGTACATCTTCATCTTTGCAATCCGCGGTTACCAGAAATTCATCTCCCCGTTCTTTGCACCCCGTTGTAAGTACTACCCAACATGTTCACAATATTCAATCGATGCGATCCGTGAATATGGATCACTTCGTGGAATCGCCATGACCGCATGGCGGCTAGTGCGTTGTAACCCACTCTCACATGGCGGCGTGGATTATGCAGTGAAAACCCATTCAACAATCACACCAGTGAAGGCGAGTGCTTAATGTCAACGATCCTCAACCCTATATATTTCGCTGTTTCTTGGGTTATCGTCACACTTCATAATCTTCTCGGTTATATCGTTGGTAAGAACGCGCATGAGTCACTGAAGTGGTCGCTTGCGATCATCGGTCTCGTAGTTCTCATCCGTATTATTTTGATCCCACTCTTTGTTAAGCAGATCAAATCTCAACGCGCACTCACAGCTCTTCAACCAAAGATGAAAGAGATTCAGAAGCGTTATAAAGATGATCGTCAGAAGCAATCAGAAGAAATGATGAAGCTCTATAAAGAGCATAAGACAAATCCACTCTCATCATGTTTCCCAATCCTTGCGCAAGCACCAATCTTCTTCTCACTCTTCACAGTGTTAAATGGAATTGCACATAACCACCCACACGGTGTCTTCAAAGCGAGTAACGGACTTGGAACCGCAGCTTTCCTATCTGCACAAAAGGCAAAGTTCTTTGGTGCGAGCCTCTCTGATACTTTCTTAAATACACATGTCACTTCAACAAAACTTGTAACCGTTGCATTGATCGTCTTTATGTCAGCTACAACATTTACTACTCAACGTCAGTTGATGGTGAAGGGCATGCCAAAGAATGAAGGCAGCAATGACATGATGGCGCAGCAACAGAAGATCATGTTGTATGTCTTCCCTGTTATCTTCGCGGTATCAGGTGTGAACTTCCCAGTTGGTGTTTTAATTTATTGGGGAACAACAAATCTCTGGACATTCGGTCAGCAGTATTACGTGATTAAGCGAAACCCAACTCCAGGTTCACCCGCCTATATCGAACTCATGGAGAAGCGGGCGAAGAAGGGTCTTCCAACCCCTGAGAGCCAGGCAACCAGTACAGCGACCGGCACAACCTTGGAGGCTCCTAAAGAGCCAACATCTCCACAACGGAAGCAACCAAAGAAGCGGAAGCCGAAAAAGTAGTCTAAAACACCCCAAAACGGTATAAAAAGGTATAAATACCCCCACTACATAGTTTTCAAGCGGAGAGACCGCTTAAGAGAGGCAAATATGAGTGAAGTTGATCTAAAAGAGGAATCCACCCCAAAGAAGAGCCAGGTCGAGCGCCTTGAAGAAGAGGGCGATGTAGCAGCCGACTATCTCGAGGCGTTACTAGATATCACCGATCTTGATGGCGATATCGATATCGATGTTGAGAATGGGCGTGCAGCGCTAGCAATCGCCGGCGGCAAGCTTGGCCACCTCGTGGGAAGCAATGGTGAGGTCCTCGATGCCCTCCAAGAGCTCACCCGCCTAGCAGTCCAGACAAGCCTTGGAGATCGCTCCCGCTTGATGCTCGATATCGATAACTTCCGCTCTGATAAGAAAGAGGAGCTTGCCAAGCTCGCCCACGAGACTGCTGATGAAGTCAAGTCGACTGGAACCGCGATCAAACTCAAGCCAATGAATGCCTTTGAGCGCAAGGTCATCCATGACACGATCCAAGAGATCGGCCTTACCAGTGAATCTGAGGGCGAAGAGCCACACCGCTGCGTCGTCGTTCTCCCTGAATAAGCTCACCTCAGCCATATTGTGACTGTTTCACGTGAAACACTCCTCTCTGAGTACTTCTCAGAGCGGGGGGCCCAGACAGAGCGCTATGCCGAACTCCTAGCAACATGGGGGATCGAGCGCGGCCTTATCGGCCCACGTGAGGCAGATCGAATCTGGGAGCGCCATATCGCTAACTGCATCCCAGTCTCAACCCTGATCCCAGAGGGGGTCACTGTTGCTGATATCGGCTCAGGCGCTGGCCTTCCTGGCCTTGTGATCGCCTTGGCCCGACCAGATCTCCGAGTTACCCTGATCGAACCCCTTCAACGGAGGGTCGATTTCCTCAATGAGGTCATCAAAGAGCTCGATATCCCTGTCACAGTAATCCGCGGTAAGGCTGAATCAGTGAAGAGCGCCTTTGCGGTAGTCACCGCTCGGGCAGTTAAGCCTCTCCCAGTTCTTCTCCCGATGGTCTGGCAGTTGATCGCATCAAAAGGGGCCCTCCTTGCGATTAAAGGGGAGTCGGCTCAGACTGAGATCGATGAGACCACGCCAAAGGCCAATACAACGACAACTCTCCACACCCTCAATCTGCCTACACTCGAGACCGCCCGCATTATCGAGGTCCGAAAAACTGTCTAGACTCTCCCCATGAGCACGGCAGGCGAAGATGTTTCACGTGAAACCACCAAACCCGTTATTGGTGTCCGCCGCCTTAAAGAGCCGATGCCCTCACCGATTAAAACCCGGATCTTCACCGTCGCAAACCAGAAGGGCGGGGTAGGGAAGACCACCTCTGCCGTCAATATCGCTGCAGCCCTGGCAATGGGGGGTTTAAAGGTCCTTGTTATCGATCTCGATCCACAGGGAAATGCATGTACCGCGCTCGGCGTCGATCGCGATGGCGAAGGTATGTATGAAGTATTTGTGGAGGAGGCGCCACTCGCCTCTATCGTTCACAAAGTCGCCGGATTCCCATCACTTGAGTGCGCACCTGCTAACCAAGAGTTAGCTGGAGCTGAGATCTCGATGGTCAATATGGTCGCCCGTGAATCGATCCTTAAATTGGCCCTGGGGGATTACCTCAAAGAGCGCGAAGTTCGTGGTGATCGCCTCGATTACATCATTATCGACTGTCCGCCAAGCCTTGGCCTGCTGACAGTAAATGCACTTACCGCCGCAGAAGAGGTCTTAGTACCCATCCAATGTGAATATTACTCACTTGAAGGTATCTCACTCTTAGTCTCAACCCTTGGAAAGATTCAACGCGCACTCAATCCATTGGTCCATATCTCAACAATCTTGCTCACTATGTTCGATTCGCGAACTCGATTGGCAAATGATGTCGCCAATGATGTTCGTGCACACTTCCCTCGCGAACTTATTGATATCCCTATCCCACGGGCGGTGCGTATTAGTGAAGCACCATCCTTTAGACAGACAGTGATGACCTATGACGCATCATCACCGGGAGCGGTTGCCTATATGCAAGTTGCTCGTGAAATTGCACTGCGCGGAAGTACACCACATGGAAGTAATGAAACAGGAGCGATCACTGCATGAGTACTCGTAAAGGTGGCTTGGGCCGCGGTTTAGATTCATTGATTCCATCAACACCACTTCCACAGATTGAAAATAACTCTGG
>DAINZB010000012.1:11288-19606 GCA_036749135.1 Candidatus Nanopelagicaceae bacterium
CGTGAGACAGCAGATAATGAATTACTCCGTGAAGCACTTGTTGAAAATATTCAACGTTCACAACTCAATGCACTTGAAGAAGGTGCTGCTTATCAAAACCTACTCAATGATTTTGGTTATACCCACGATGAACTTGCAACCAAAGTTGGTAAATCGCGTTCTGCAGTAACAAACACTTTGCGACTACTTAATCTTCCAGCATCAGTGCAACGTCGTATCGCAGCCGGTGTATTAACTGCCGGTCATGCTCGCGCACTCCTTGCTCTTACTGATGAGATCGAGATTGAAAAACTTGCTAATAAAATTGTCGCTGAAGGTTTAAGTGTTCGCGCAGTAGAAGAACTTGTGGCGCTGGGATCAAAGAGTGAAAAGGTAAAGAAGGTTTCACCAACCAAAACCCCATCACCGATTTTGAAAGAGGTCAGCGATCAACTCGAAGGAGCGCTCGATACTCGAGTGAGTGTTGAACTCGGTAAAGAGAAGGGCAAGATCACGATTGAATTCGCAGATCTTGAAGATCTACAGCGAATCACAAAGGCAATTATTTAAGCGGCTTCTTCTTCCCTAAAGCATTAACCTCTGCGGTAACGAGTGCGCCGAGCGCCTTCACACCATCACGGATACGTTCTGGAGTTGGGTAGCAATATGAGAGACGCATAGAGCGTGAACCAAAACCATCGGCATAGAAGGCTGTTCCAGGAACAAAGGCCACCTTGGCTGCGATCGCCTTTGGCATGAGCGCCTTGGTATCGATTCCTTCAGGAAGAGTCACCCAGAAGTAGAAGCCACCTTCAGGGTGGGTCCATGTAACGCCTTCAGGGAAATACTTCTCAAGACTTTCAAGCATCGCATCGCGGCGGACTTTATATAACTTACAGAACTCAGCGATCTGTTCGCGCCATGGTTGATCAGCGAGATAACCACTAATAGCGAGTTGCGCAAAGTTTGAAGGACAGAGAATCGATGACTCAGCAGCGATAACAAGCTTCTCTTTAAGTGCTTGAGGGACAAGCGCCCAACCAACACGGAATCCAGGAGCGATCGTCTTTGAGAATGATCCAAGATAAATAACATTCTCAGAATCTTCAGCGCGCATCGCATCTGGTGATGGACCATCAAATCCAAGAAGACCATATGGATTATCTTCAACGACGAAGATCTTCTCTTCGCGGCAGATATCGAGAATCTCAGTGCGACGTTCTGATGGAAGTGTGACTCCACCAGGATTCTGGTAGTTAGGAATCAAATACAAGAACTTAATATTCTTACCGAGCGCCTTTGTGGCAGCGATCGCTTCGCGTAGGCGAACCGGAATCAAGCCATCGTTATCCATCTCAACATGGACTACATCTGCCTCATATTGTTGGAATGTTCCGAGAGCGCCGACATAAGAAGGTGCCTCAACAAGCACGACATCATGGGGATCGATAAAGATACGAGAAATAAGATCGAGCGCTTGCTGCGAGCCAGTTGTCACAATGACATCATCAGGATGAGCGCGAATTCCTTCGAGCGCCATAATGTCGCAGATCTGTTCGCGAAGTTTTGGATGACCTTGACCGCTGCCATATTGGAGCGCCTCTTGACCATTTTCACGAACCAACTTAGAAATGACATCAGAGAACATCTCCATAGGGAGCGCAGAGAGATTAGGCATACCGCCTGCAAGTGAGACGATCTCTGGACGTGAGGCAACGGCGAAGAGTGCGCGAATTTCAGATGGACGTAGCAATGAGGCCCGCTCAGCAAAGCGGAGCTCTAAGTTCTCAGTCTGTCCGGTATGGACGCGCGTAATCTCTTGGCTCATCCGAGAATCTTACTTCCTGATGCCCGCCCGCCGGAGATCACTTATTTTCAAGGTGCCAGTCTTGGCATCATCTTCAGCCGATAGATAGAGGCGTTGGATCGCAATCATGAGCGATTCCACGACCGTCTCCCGGAAATCTGGGTCACCTAACCGCTTGAGATCCCCTGGGTTGGTCGCATATCCCAGGTCGATACGGACAGTTGGGGCTTTGGTGCGCCGCAAGAGATCCCAGGTCTTGGCATGGGTTCGGCAATTTAAGAGATCGGTACGTGCGGTGATTTCACGTTGAACTAAGGTCGCAAATCGCTCGCCCACTACAGAGTGAACGCCATGTGCATCAGCACCGTAGTAATAGGTAGCGACACCGTGAGCGCTCTCATTTTTATATGAATCAATATTGAATGAGATCACAAGATCAGCGCCAGAGTTATTTGCACGATCGATTCGCTCTTGATCAGATGGATGAGTCGCTGCACTACGAGTGAGAAAGACAGTAACTCCCAATGCGATCAAGCGACCTTCGAGGCGCTGAGCAATATCAAAGGTAATTGCTGGGTCTGCACAGTGTGAACCTGGATCAAGAACGATCACTTTGCCAGCAAGTGCTGGACCGCGACCTTCACGTGCAACTTGTTCACGCAACTGTGCAGGTGCACCACCAGAGACAACTTTCATCAGGCGCATCATCGACATAACAGTCGATGCACCACAACGACCATCTACTTTAATTCCAGCTGATTTTTGAAAATCTTGAACAGCCTTCTCAGTGAGTGAACCAAAGATGCCATCAACGCGACCACAATTAAAACCCAGTTCACTTAAACGTGATTGCAATTGCGCAACATCATCTCCGCGCATCATCTTGGGAAGTGTGAGTGAGAGTGTGCGATCTCCTAACTTCCAACGTGCCTCTTCAAGAGTGAGTGAGGTCTGCTCATCAACAACGCCAGTAACGGTAAGTCCGCGATTTTGTTGAAATGCTTTAACAGCGGATTGAACTTCCTCATCAAAGATCGATGTCGGTGAATGTAATAATCCCAACCGGGTAAGAGTGTTGCTTAAAAGCGAGACAGCGTCCCCTGAATCACCGAGGTGAAGGGAGACGCTGCTCATAAAAAGAAGTTATCTGGAGTGAATTAAGCGATGAAAGATTCGAGATCTTTGAGAAGTGCTGGCTTTGGCTTTGCACCGACAATGCTCTTCACAACTTCGCCATTAACAAAGACATTCATTGTTGGGATTGAGACGATGCCGTACTTCATTGCGATGGCAGCTTCTTCATCGGTATTGAGCTTTACAATCTTGATCTTTGAGCCATATTCATTTGAGATCTCTTCAAGGATTGGACCGACAGCGCGGCATGGTCCGCACCACTCTGCCCAGAAATCAACGAGTACTGGTGTTGTGCTCTTGAGAACTTCAGCCTCAAATGTTGCAGTTGTTACAGGTGTAGTTGCCATGTGTAGCTCTTCTCTTCGTTTAGTGGTGGAGTGATCTTATTAGGTATAGCTAAAACTAGTGCGATAGGAAGCGCTCAGCATCGAGCGCCGCTTGGCATCCCGAGCCGGCAGCGGTAATCGCTTGGCGATAGGTGTGATCGACGAGATCGCCACAGGCGAAGACACCGCTCACATTGGTGCGAGTCGAGCGTCCTTCTACCTTTACATAGCCTTCCGCGTCGAGATCGACCTTACCTTTAACGAGCTCTGAACGTGGGTCATGGCCGATCGCTACAAAGAGTCCAGTGAAATCTCGCTCAGATTCAGAACCATCAACAGTATTGCGGAGTTTGAGACCGCTCACCTTCTGCTCACCAAGAACATCTGTCACTTCGGTATTCCAGAGGAACTCGATCTTTGGATTGTTCTGTGCGCGTTCAGCCATAATCTTCGATGCGCGAAGTGAATCGCGACGGTGAATCAAGACAACCTTTGATGCAAACTTTGTGAGGAAGTTCGCTTCTTCCATGGCAGAGTCTCCGCCACCAACAACCGCAATCTCTTGATCGCGGAAGAAGAATCCATCACACGTTGCACACCATGAGACGCCACGGCCAGAGAGGCGCTTCTCATTTTCAAGACCGATCTCTTTGTATGCAGAACCCATGGCAAGGATGACAGCCTTCGCTTTGATGGTATTTCCAGAACCATCCTTCAAAGTCTTAATATCACCAGCGAGATCCATCTCAACAATGTCATCGGTGATGAGCTCTGCACCAAAACGCTTCGCTTGCTTGCGCATGCTGTCCATTAAATCTGGACCCATCACACCATCGGTAAATCCTGGGAAGTTCTCAACCTCGGTCGTGTTCATCAAGGCGCCACCAGCGGTTACTGAACCCTCGTAGATCAAGGGCTTGAGTTCAGCACGCGCCGCATAGATTGCAGCGGTATATCCAGCTGGGCCAGATCCAACAATGACAAGATTTCGAACATCGCTCATACTGCCAGCCTATCTCCTTTAAATATTCCGCCCGAGTAGGACTCGGAAGGTGCTTCCCACCTCTGAAATTTTGAAAAGTTTTGCCACTCCAAAATAACCCAGGCCACTGATCGTCAGAACAACAAGAAGGCGAAGGGTATTCCCGCCCGGGATATGGCTGGAGAGAAGGCGCAAAGGTATTGCAACACAGAGATAAATACCGGCAAGGCGAGCGTAGAGCCCAACGATCTCACCGGTGTGAATCTTGATCTCATAACGATGGAGCAGGCGGATAGTGCTGTACGCCCCGATGTAATACGACATTGAGAGCGCGGCAGCTAATCCAACAGTTACCCATTGAGCTGGCAGGGTGAGTGAGGCAACAACTGCAAGCGCGCTAGCCGCAATATTCATAATGAAATTAGAGAGAACTTGTAACTTCACGTTTTCAAAGGCGTTGAGACCGCGAAGTGCAATGAGATTAATGCTTAATGGAAGAAGCCCAAGTGAGAATCCGGCGAGCACATTGCCAAGGTATTGACCATCAGCCTTTGAGATTCCAAAGAAGAGCGTCTGGGTGATGAGGGGACCAAAGAGTAAGAGACCAATTGCTGCGGGAACAGTAATGATGCCTACTAAACGAATGGTCTTTACAAGCGAATCGTGAATATCAGAGATCTTCTTCTCATGAGCAAATCGTGAGAGTTGTGGCAAGAGCGCAGTCACAATAGATATTGTCACAATGGAGTGCGGCAACATCATAATAAAAGTTGCATTGCTATATGGCGTATAACCAACACCTGTTGTAATTCCCTCTTTAAGTGCACGCACCGCGGCATGTGTTGAGAGATTAACTGTTACCAAATAACTGATCTGACTAATTGCGGCAAATATTAAAGTCCACGTTGCAAGTCGCATCGACTTATTGATCTCGGGATCGCGCCAATCAAAACGAGGTGAGATCTTGATATTAGTTTTAGCAATAACTGGAATAAGAACAGCTGCTTGAACGACATAACCGAGCGTTGTGATAATTCCAATCCAGGTCGCCTCAGTAGTTGTAATTGATGTAACAGACCAATGCGGGCGTTGATGGAGAAAGTATCCAATGCCGGCGATTCCAACAATGTTATTGAGAATTGGCGCCCACATCATGGGACCAAACTTCTCCTTGGCATTTGCAATCTGACCTAAGAGCGCAAAGAGACCCATAAAGAAGATCTGTGGCAGGCACCAGCGCATAATCAAGACAGTGAGATGGAACTCTGGGCGACCGACATAACTAGTGGCGAAGAGTCGAACCAAAAGTGGCGCAGCAACGACAGCCACCGTAGTAAGTAGGCCTAAGACGACAACAGTCGCTGTAACTAAGCGTGAAATAAAGGCGGAACCACCATCTGGCTCACGGATAGCCCTTACTAATTGCGGGACAAAGACTGCGGTGAGAGCGCCACCAATAATGAGGTTATAAAGAATATTAGGCATCGTATTCGCGACATTGAAGGTATCGCCCAAGAGCGCGGTACCTAGGAGCGCGACCGTAAGTAGGCCACGAACGAGACCAGTGATGCGCGAGAAGATTGTGCCGATCGCCATCACTGTCGATGAGCGCATCAGCGCTACATCATGATGGTTCTGCTTAGGTGCACTCACTCTGACCGCCTTCTACGAATTCGGCGTAAGGATTGCAGAAGTGCAGCAAGGAACAAGATGATTGCCGCGCCTGTCGTGATCCAGGTTGCGATTGGACTGATCACTGCCAATGAAAGTATGTAGACCTGCGGATCGCTGAGTTGGTCGCCTCGAGAATTGTGAACTTCAATAGAGAGAGCACTTGCACCAGATGTAAGGACTTTTACTGGTACTAAGACCTGCACCTTAGATTTTCCAGGAACAGTGATGTCATGAATATCATCAACAAGCACTTTCTCATTGAGTGAATTAATAATGAGGTTTATCTTCGCAGTACCAGGAAAATCATTAATGACCGTAATCGGAAGTTTTTGTGACGATGATGTGATTGTGAATCGTCCTGGTGCTAACCGAATATTTTTGCTGAGAATAAGTGAAGCGCCATTAAGGTCACCAATTAAAGTGGAACGAGTCGTCGAGCTCATCTGTGGGTTAAAGAGACGTGTGAGTGAGAGCCGGAAATTATCCAAATCTGCTGGCGCCATGTAGATAGCGCTACTTTGAATAATGTTGTAATCATCACGAATATCAAGAACGCTCTGTCGTGAGAGTGGGAAATATTTAACGTTGAGATAGGAAGTTGGCGCACCGACAGGTAAACCCAAAAGGGAGGTTAAACGATTTTGTGAGGCTGCGAAGATGTAATTTCGCTCATGTGGCGTGAGCCTGCGAACCCAGTATTCAGATGGGTTTCCGTAGACCATCGCATCGACGCGACCAATAGTTGCAAGGGTCTTAAGCCGAGCTAAAAAGTTCTTGGCAAAATCCTGACCTGCACCAGTTGTCCCATCGGCAAGTTTGTAACCATCAGACATATCAACAACTTCTTCAACAAGCGCTGGATCTACGCTCCACTGGACCCCAACGCTATTTTTTATGTAGAGCAGGCTTCCTATTGATCCAACTGGTGAAAGATCAGTTGCTAATTTGTCATCAAGAAATGTGCCATTGAGTTCTCGATGGGATGGAGCGGTAATAAATAGCAGTGATGGGCCAGCAGCACGAGCTGGTAATGCGAGCGTTGAGAGAATTAGTAGCGGTGTAACGAGAGCTAGTAATGCTCGAATCACGATCTTCATATGGCAAGCTCGCCAGATTTTGCAATTAACTTCTTCTCATCGGGATAGGCGAGCATCGAAACGATCTCTTCAAGTGGGAACCAACCGACCTCATCAACCTCTTCGAGCTGAGGTGCAAGAACACCACCCACCTCTTTAAAGAGATAGTGGTGAACGGTTTTATGGATCCGCTTACCGCCAGCCATAAACCAAAAATCAATAACACCAAGTGCGCGAGCAATCTCAGAGGTAATACCTGTCTCTTCTGCAACTTCACGAATTGCAGCCATCTCAGGAGTTTCACCTTCTTCAATATGGCCCTTAGGTAGCGACCATAAGAGACGTTCCTTTGTTGGATCTTTAAGATCGCGGCGACCAATAAGAAGTCCCTTTGTACCTGATTCATCAATGACGAGCCCGCCAGCGGAGACTTCGTCGACGCGCTTTGCATAAGGCTTTGAGGATGGTCGAGATGATTGCTTCTTTTTTGCAGGGCGCGGTGTTGAGGGAGCGCCAGGAGTTGCAGAAGAAGCAGTAGAAGAATTCTGTGATGGGTTTGTAGCGGGGTTTGCGCTCTGAGGACGTCTGCGACGCCTTCTCTTGCGCTTCACTTCGCCACCCGCACCATGTGCTGTGGTCATGCGAGCAGGGTACTCCTTTGAAGATCATCTAGCCTTAACCCTTATGAGCCAGAGTCAGGGAGTCGAAGGAGGGCCGCGGGAGTTAGCGGTCTCTTTGGCGATCTCGACACTTGCCAAGCAAGCTCCTATTACAGATTCTCTGGCGACGGCTTTCAAGGAAGCTGGTCATACCCTGGCACTTGTCGGTGGCCCGGTGCGTGATGCCATTCTTGGTCGGCTTGGAAACGATCTCGATTTCACAACCAGCGCTCGTCCTGATGTGACAAAAGCAATTCTCAAAAAATGGGCCGATGCAATCTGGGATACCGGCGCCGCTTTTGGAACGATCGCAGGTAAGAAGGGCGAGATCACTGTCGAAGTAACGACGTACCGAAGTGATGTTTACGATCCATCATCGCGCAAACCCGATGTTGATTTTGGTGATTCAATAATTGGTGATCTCGGCCGCCGTGATTTCACCGTTAACTCAATGGCACTCGAACTCACAACACCAACTCCTGAATTTATCGATCCCTTTGATGGCGTCTCAGATTTAGCGAAGCGAGTATTGCGAACTCCAGGAAAGGCAACTGATTCGTTTAGTGATGATCCATTGCGAATGATGCGCGCTGCACGTTTTATGAGCCAACTTGATTTCACAGTTGATGATGAGGTTGTTGCTGCCATGAGAGAGATGGCAGATCGAATCTCCATCATCTC
>DAINZB010000012.1:19706-20870 GCA_036749135.1 Candidatus Nanopelagicaceae bacterium
TATGGCAGTGGCGAATGGACGGATTCCGCTGTCCGCCGCTACGTTCGCGATGCTGGTGATCTCCTCACCCATCTTCATATTTTGACTCGCGCTGATTGCACAACACGTAATGCAAAGAAGGCTGCAACCTTAGCTGCGACCTATGACTCATTAGAGGAGCGGATTGCTGCGCTACAAGAAGAGGAAGAGCTCAACGCAATCCGACCTGACCTTGATGGCAATCAGATTATTGAGATCTTAGGAATTAAGCCTTCACCACTTGTTGGTAAGGCATATACGCATCTACTTGAACTCCGCCTAGATCGCGGACCATTGGGTGAAGAAGTTGCAAAGGGAGAGTTACTTGCGTGGTGGAAAGCGAACGGACCTCAATAAGTAGCCGCTCGTGAGCGCATATGCGAGACATATCAATGATGGCAAGAGAATCGACTTACCTGAGGTTGGCAGTATCAGTGCAGCAATGAGCGCACCACCGACGATTGCACCATTCACTGAAACGTCATAAAAAGCGAAGACGCGTCCACGATATTCATCTTCGATCTTCGATTGAACTAACGCATCATTCGTTACCTTCACCGCCTGGCCACAGAGGCCAACAAAGAAGGCAGCGAGAATAAGTGACCATTGTTTTTGCGAGACGATGAAAATCCCAACAAAGGGAATTGATCCAACCATCATGATTCGAATCCACTTATGACGTCCGACTCGATCTACAAATACCGGGGTAATGAGTGAACCAAGTCCGATACCTACACCTGCGATTCCAAGTGCAAAGGCGAAACCGGAGAGACCAGCATCTGGATTATTAGAAGGGTGATACGTATTTCGCTCAAGTAGAAGCCCCATCAAAGTGAGCGCTGTTAATCCACCACGCTGAACACTTGTTGCCAGGATTCCACGGAGTGAATCCCCATGTTCCTTAAGTTTCATGAAGCCTTCTTGCATCTCGCGCCACCCACGGTTTGCGGCAGATGTTTCATGCTCGTGAGGCCCAATTTCATTGTGTTTTAACCGTTGTGAGAGCACTGCAGAGATTAAGTAGAAGCTTGCAGCAAGAGTTATAACAAGCGCATCGCTGAAATCACTCTTAAGTGTGTGATCAAGAACCTTCTTCAAACCGATTCCAGCACCGCCGCCAATAACCACACCAATAGTTCCACCAGT
>DAINZB010000013.1:0-18432 GCA_036749135.1 Candidatus Nanopelagicaceae bacterium
GCAGGTCTTAGGAACCTGTGCTTCGGCGTGTGGGTTCAAGTCCCACCTTCCGCACCAGTACTAAGAGCTCAATCTTCAATGAGTAAGGTACTTGGAATCTTCCCGAATATATAGGGGTAGAGAATCAAATCCGTGGCTCTCTTTCAGCCACCTTCCACCATTGATAACTTCACGTGTGAAGTAGTTGGTCCATTTTCCAGCAGGTAGATAGAACTCAACTTCGCCACTTTCAGTAAAGACTGGGGCAACCAAGAGATCAGGTCCGAACATATATTGCTGGTCTAAGAACCAGGTTGTTCGATCTTCTGGGAACTCAACGAGCATTGGGCGCATGAGTGGCGTTCCGCGTCCGTGAACTTCTTCAGCAGCAACCTTCATGATGTATGGAAGTAACTCGGATTTGAGGGTCGCAAATTTTCTCGTGACAGATACCGACTCGTCATCAATACTCCAAGGGACGCGAACAGATTCATTGCCATGGAGTCGTGAGTGAGAGCTCAATAATCCAAAAGCAATCCATCGCTTAAAGACCGCTGGATTTGGAGTGCCTTCAAAGCCTCCGATGTCATGGCTCCAATATCCAAAACCACTGAGCGAAAGGCTAAGGCCACCGCGAAGGCTCTCTGCCATCGATTCGAAGGTGGAAGTGTTGTCGCCACCCCAGTGCACGGGCATCTTCTGTCCGCCAGGTGCTGCGCTTCGAGCAAAGACGATCGCTTCATCGCCCTTTACTTCTTGGAGAACTTCCCACACCGTCTCGTTGTAAATCTGGGTATAGAGATTATGCATCTGCTCAGGGTTTGAGCCATCACAGTAGATGACATCAGTAGGGATTCGCTCACCAAAATCAGTCTTAAAGCAGTCAACGCCCATTTTAAGAAGTGGTCGTAGCTTGCTCTTAAACCATTCGCGAGCAGCCGGATTGGTGAAATCTACAATTGAATTGCCGGCCTGCCAGAGATCCCATTGCCAGACCGAACCATCGGCACGCTTCAAGAGATAACCCGCATCGCGAGCTTCATCAAAGAGGGGAGAGGCTTGGCCGATATACGGATTAATCCAGAGACTTATACGCAGCCCCTTCGCTTTGAGGCGAGCGAGCATTCCTTCAGGATCTGGGAAGGTGCGTGGATCCCATTGGAAATCGCACCACTGATATTCGCGCATCCAGAAGCAGTCGAAGTGAAAGACTGAGAGTGGAATCTTCTGTGCCGACATTTCATCGATAAATTGCGAGACGGTGCTCTCATCGTAATTCGTAACAAAGGAGGTGCTGAGCCATAAGCCAAAGCTCCACTCTGGAAGCACCGGAGCCCGACCAGTGAGCGCCGTGTATTTCTCAAGGATCTCTTTTGGCGTTGGTCCATAGATAATGAAATATTCAATATCTTCCGTTTCGGCACTGAATTGAACCTTCTCAACAGCCTCACTTGCGACTTCAAAGGAGACTAAACCGGTGTGGTTCACGAAGACTCCGTAGCCCTCATTAGTCAGATAGAAAGGAATGTTTTTATAAGCCTGTTCACTACTCGTCCCACCATCAGCATTCCAGATATCGACGGTCTGGCCATTTTTAATAAATGATGTGAAGCGTTCGCCTAGGCCATAAACATTTTCGCCGACCTTTAATGAGATTTGCGAGGAGAGATAACGCTTACCTTCAGGAGCATCAACGATAGATAGCCCCTTAGCTCCCTGCTCAGCAAATACCTTGCCTTCAGCTTCAAAAGATAACTTCCACGAAGTTGAGGTACTTAATCGTGCTCGCACTCTGCCCGTTGTGAGCGATACCGAGCCTTCACTCTCTTCGAGCGTGACCTTTGGCGAGTGTTCGGTAATTGCATAAGTAAGAGCAGGCTTGCCACCGCGATGATGTGCAACTCGCACTCGAACAACATCGTCAAGTGGAGAATCTAATCTGAGATCGAGAGTTCCAATATTGAGTGTTGCGCCGCGATTTTCAACGACACGAGGCGCGATAAGTGCTGAAATCGCACCATTTTCGTTGAGAAGTTCTGCGCGTTGGACATGTGTTGCATGTCGCATGGAATACCCGTCACGAACTAACCAAAATCCATCGGTGAACTTCATGACGGGATTACGCCTTCCTAAGTTAGATATCGTTCCTTAGCTACGGGAGACAACGCCGTTACGTCGGCGAGAGAGCGCATCGATGGTCGCTGCAGCGAGGAGAACGCCACCCTGCACCAAGTAGCTGATACCAGCCGGCATTTGAAGAAGACCAAGACCGTTATCGATCATCGAGATAACAATTGCTCCAATAGCTGCTTGTGCGAGTCGGCCGCGGCCACCAAAGAGGCTAACGCCGCCAACAACTGCTGCTGCAACACCTGAAAGAACGATGGTGTGTCCCGCAGAGCCATCGACGCTGCCGATACGGCTGGCGTGGAATACGCCAGAGATCACTGCGAGGAATGAACAGATAATGAACGCGAGAATGCGAATCTTGACGACCTTGATGCCTGCACGTCGAGCTGCTTCCGGATTTCCACCAACAGCGTAGAGGTGGCGACCAAAGCGAGTGCGATCAAGAACAAATGTTCCAATAGCAAGAACCACAATAGTGATCGGAAGAACGATAGGTACACCCTTAATTGGGATGACTCCCTGGCTGCGGTTGAGGTTCAAGTAATAGACGCTAAATGAGCCGAGGACCAGGATTGCTACAAGGCGGATGATAATGATTGAGAATGGCTTGTTGACGAGACCTGTCGTTGCTCGACGACGGCGATCCCAGATGCTTAACACAAGGGAGGCCGCTGCTGATACAAAGAGGAGAATCCAACCGCCTGCAGCAGGCAGGTTCTTATTCATAATCGCCAAGATCGCGGGGACTTCTACGCGATAGACGCCACCTTCACCGAGGAGAACTAACTGCATTCCTTGGAAGCCGAGGAAGAAGGCGAGCGATACGACAAATGATGGAACACCAATTTTCGCAACCAAGAATCCGATTACTGAACCAATTGCAATACCAACTAAGAATGCAACGATAAGAGCCGGAATCCAAGGCCAGCCTTGGGTCTTCACGAGATCGATAAATGCAGCCATCGCTACACCAGCAGTTACGCCGGCAGCAAGATCGATTTCAGCGAGCAAGATAACGAAAACAAGGGCAGAGGAGAGCATGGTGAGCTCTGCGGCCTGAACAAAGAGGTTGGCAAAGTTTAACTTTGTAATGAAGAACGGGCTGAGGCTCTCAAATGCAAGCGTAAGGATAATGATTCCAAAGACTGCAGGAAGGGAGCCCATCTCTCCGCCCTTAACGCGAGCGAAGTAACCGCGTACCTGGTCGCCGAGAGTTCCTTCATGGCCACTAGCTAGTGAGGTGACCTTCTCTGTAGACGCTACTTTTTCTGACATGATTACTTCACGCCTTCCTGTGTCTTGGTGCCAGTGATATAGGCGATGACTTCATCATAATTTGTTGACTTGGTATTGAGGTGAGCGACCATTTGGCCGAGATACATCACTGAGATTTGATCTGCGACTTTAAAGACATCGCTGATGTTGTGGCTAATGATGATGACAGCTACACCTTGTTGAGCAAGACGCTGAACCAGGTTAAGTACCTGCTCGGTCTGAGCAACGCCGAGTGCTGCAGTTGGCTCATCAAGAATAACTAACTTCGCTTCACGAAGTACTGAGCGAGCGATCGCAACAGTTTGGCGCTGACCTCCAGAGAGAGAAGAAACTTTCTGACGTACCGACTTAACAGTTCGGACAGAAAGGCGCGTAAGAGCCTGGGTAGCTTGAAGTTCCATCGCCGGCTCATTGAGAGTGCCCATCTTCAACTCTTCTTTACCGAGGAACATATTTTGAACAATGTCGAGATTTTCGCAGAGAGCGAGATCTTGATACACAACTTCGATGCCATAGCCGGATGCTTGCAACGGTGAATTCAATTCAACCTGGGTTCCTGCAAAACGAATGAGACCCTCGTCAAATGGCTGCACACCTGCAAGGCCCTTAATGAGAGTCGACTTACCAGCTCCGTTATCGCCAACGAGCGCAGTTACTTGGCCTGCATATGCAGAGAAATCAATTCCTTTGAGAACTTCTACAGGACCAAAACTTTTTCTAATTCCTGTGAGTTCAACTACTGGGACCTGAGGAGTCACTATCTATCTCTTTTCAGTGGTTCGCTTATTGGGCTGGTAGGAGTTACTGCCGAACATGATCGGAATACTACTTGAAAATACGGGGGAGTTTAAAGGTGATGGTTTCGGTGGATCAAAAAAGAGAGCGGACCTAGAACCCTGAGGCTCTAGGTCCGCTCCGACCTTTAGTTAATCATTGAATGAGGCAAAAGCCCCATCAGAGTGATTACTTAACGCCGTTAGCTGTGCAAGCAGCTGCAACTGCAGCTGTGCAGATGTCAGATGCCTTTGCATCTCCAGCTGCTACAACAGTCTTCACTGTTGCTGCCTTGATCAAGATAGGAGTTGATGCGAGGAATGGTGTTCCATCAGCCAACTTCTTTGATACAGCTGGCTTGATTCCCTTAAGAATCTTTACAGCCAAATCAGCTGCAGCCTTAGCTTCGACCTTGAATGGCTTGTAGACAGTAGCTGTCTGCTTGCCAAGAAGAACGTTCTGGAGACCAGCAACTGATGCATCCTGACCAGATACTGCAGCCTTTACGTTGTTCTTATCAAGGATTGCAATGATTGCTGCTGCATTGTTGTCGTTTGGAGACAATACTGCGTCAACCTTGCCCTTAAGAGCTGTGAATGCCTGCTCGAACTCTGTTCCAGCAGTTGGGCCATCCCATGTGCCCTTCATTGTGAATGCAGCCTTTGCGCCAGCAGCCTTAAGAACTGCAAGAGCACCATTAAGGAACATTGCTGCGTTTCCATCGGTTGGGTCACCTGAACCGTAGACGATGCTTGCAGTCTTTACATTCTTACCAGCAGCCTTGAGGCCGTCGATAACAGTCTGACCTTCGAGAGCACCAACAACGGTGTTGTCGAATGAAACGTAGTAAGAAGCTCCAGCGATTGGGCGATCGTAAGCGATGACCGGAATACCCTGAGCCTTAGCCTTTGCAGCTACAGCTATGCCAGCACCCTGGTGGTCAACGAGAAGCATTACGCCGCAACCCTTTGCGAGCTGCTGATCTGCGATTGTTGCATAACGAGCTGTGTCCTTCTGTGCATTCTGGATATCAGTTGTGAATCCAGCTGCTGTAAGGATTGCGTTCAATGCAGGACGATCGCCTGACTCCCAGCGTGTGCCTGAATCAGCATCTGGAAGGATTACGCATGCACGCTTGCTTGCAGCAGCGTGTGATGCAGAAGTACCTGTCAATGTCATTGCTGCGAGTGCAGCAACAGCCATTACAGCAACCTTTGCGGTTTTCTTCATAAGAGAGTTACCTTTCGAAAGGTCCCATTCCCGCGGCCAAGGAAGATGGCCTAGGTACGCGAATGAGAACGATAGGATCGTAATCGCTAGCGCAGCCAATATCCAGACGGTTCAGGCCGCTCTAACGCCTGATTCGATAACGATTTGATAAAGGTTGGCGATCGGCTGGCTAATAGTTGGCCAAAAATCACAACCTGGCTCCAATGGGGGAATATATGAAAAGTGAGCACTGGGGTAGCTACACAATCAAGCCTCGCATGCGCCTGATCTCAGATAACGATTTTGCCGGAGACCCAGATGGCCTCATCCAACTTGCTCATCATCTTCTCTCCCCATCAGTAGATCTCCGTGGCGTTATCAGTAGCCATCTGAGAGCAGGGGACTCCTGGAATATTTTTGATGATTCAGTCGCAGCAGGTGTAGATGCAATCAAAGATTTATTGGAGCGGATGCCACGACAGAGGAATATCGATATCTACCAAGGTTCAACTGGTCCACTCGTCGATAGAAAAACTCCACACGATACTGAAGCCGCACGCTTTATTGTGAACGAAGCGATGAACAGTAAATCTGATCTACCTCTCTTTATTACCTGCGGTGGAAGCCTCACTGCAATTGCGAGCGCTTGGTTGCTGGAACCACGCATCGCTGAGAAAGTCACAGTTGTCTGGATCGGTGGCCCAGAACATGATGGTGATGCGCTTCCACCTCCGGGTGCTCCGCAGTATGAATACAACTTGCATGAAGATCTGATTGCAGCTCAAGTTGTCTTTAGCGATTCCAATCTCAACCTTTGGCAGATCCCTCGAAATGTCTATCGCCAATTCAATGTAGGCCGTGCCGAACTTTTCATCAGAATGGGAATGGCTGGAACGCTCGGGGATTACCTCTACGAATTATTAGCGGCAGTTCCAGTAGCTACTGAGAAATTAGGGTTTGCCTTTGGCGAGACATATATATTGGGAGATTCAGCGCTCGTTACCTTGACCGCCCTGCACTCCACTTTTGAGGCCGATCCATCGTCGAGCATGTATCGGCTCGCTCCTAAGCCTGGAATTGATGATCATGGCCAGTATTTCCATGCCGATGGCGTTCCAATGCGCATCTACGAGCAACTTGATGCACGTACAACACTCGAAGATTTATATGCGAAACTCGTTATTCACGAAGCTTTACGCTGACCTTTACCTCATCCAAACGGCCTCCGTAAACGGGTAACCTTCTCCTGGTGAGCATCCAGGAGTTATTAGAGGCGGGCATCCTTCGTGCGCTCGCCAGACTTGCCGAGCGTGGTGAGCTCCCAGCCGACCTCACACTTCCTACTGAACTCACCCTCGAACGCCCAAAGAACCGTGACCATGGTGACTATGCGACGTCGATTGCGCTTGCGCTCGCTAAATCTGCGGGGAAACCACCGCGCGAGATTGCGCAGGCTCTGCAAGCCGCACTCCTTGCTGACTCGGAGATCTCCACCAATCTTTCGGCCGTTGATATCGCTGGACCAGGCTTTTTGAATCTGACATTGGCTAAGGCGAGCCAAGGTGGGGTAATTCAACAGATTCTCTCTGATGGAGTTCGATTCGGTGAAGGAAAATCACTGACAGGTACAAAGGTAAATTTAGAGTTCGTCTCTGCTAATCCAACTGGGCCTTTACATCTTGGCCACACTCGTTGGGCAGCTGTGGGCGATGCGCTTGGAAGAGTATTGAGTGCAGCGGGTGCAGATGTCACTCGTGAGTTTTATGTCAACGACCGTGGCGTACAGATGGATCTCTTTGGTGCATCAATTCGAAGTGCAGCACTTGGGCAGCCTCGCCCTGAGGATGGTTATCACGGTGCCTATATTGAGGATCTCGCACAAGAGATCGTTAGTGCTAATCCTGAATTCACATCTTTGCCAGAAGAAGAATCCATCCATGCTTTCCGCGATTCCGGTTATGCACTTCAACTTGCTGATCAACAACGCGTTTTAGCAAATATGAATACCCACTTTGATATCTGGTTCTCAGAGAAATCACTGTACGAAAATAATTTCTTTAATCATTGCCTTGAGACTCTGAAGAGCAAGGGCCATGTCTTTGAACATGAAGGCGCAATCTGGCTTCGCACGACTGACTTTGGTGATGATAAAGATCGCGTCATGATCAAATCAGATGGATCCTTTGCCTATTTTGCATCTGATTCTGCCTATTACATTTCCAAGCGCGAACGTGGCTTTGATGTCTTGATTTATATGTTGGGCGCTGATCACCATGGCTATGTCCACCGCTTAAAAGCGCTTGCCTCTTGCGCAGGTGACGATCCTCAAAAAAATATTGATATCTTGATCGGCCAGCTCGTCAAGATTCTGGAAAATGGCGAAGAGCTCAAACTCTCCAAGCGCGCAGGAACAATCATTACTCTCGAAGAGCTCATTGAAAAAGTTGGAGTCGATGCTGCTCGCTACACCTTGATCCGCTACCCAGTTGATACTCCAATGGTCATGGATGTCGATGTCTTGCGCAGTCGTACAAATGAGAACCCGGTCTATTACGTCCAGTATGCCCATGCCCGCATTTGTGGAGTTCTTCGTAATGCTGCAGAACTTGGCATCACTTTTGGCGTCAATCAGATTCATCCAGAACTTTTGGAGAGCGAGCGCGAGCGCGAGCTCATCGGTGCTCTTGGCGAATTCCCACGCATAGTCGCAACCGCAGCTGAACTTCGCGAACCGCACCGAGTCGCCCGCTACCTAGAGGAGCTCGCCGGGGTCTATCACCGCTTTTATGCAGATTGTCGAGTCCTTCCATTGGGAGATGAAGCGATTTCTGATCTCCACTCTGCCCGCGCCACACTCTGTCAAGCAACTGCACAAGTGATCGCTAATTCATTAGCCTTACTTGGAGTCAGCGCACCGGAGAAGATGTAAATGAAACTATCGCAACCATATTCAAGTAACTCGACCTTCGAGGGCGAGCTCGCGATTGCCGGTGTTACGGCACGAAATTTGGCTAACGAATTTGGTACCCCGCTCTTTGTCATCGATGAAGATGATTTTCATCAACGGGCTGTCGCTTGGCGAGATGCTTTGATTCGCCACTTCGGCAACCATGCTGGAACTGTCTACTACGCTGGAAAATCCTTCCTCAACAAAGAGGTTGCGCGGTGGATCAACCAGGTAGGTATTGGGCTCGATGTCTGCAGTGGTGGCGAGTTAGCAGTTGCTCGCTCAGTGAATTTCCCAGCCGAGCTCATCGAGCTCCATGGCAATAACAAATCAGAAGCTGAAATTCACGAGGCGATTGAATACGGTGTTGGAACCATCGTAATGGATTCATTCTTCGAAATTGAGCGCGTTGCTCGTATCGCGGCCGAGCTTGGAAAGATTCAAAAGGTCTATCTCCGTTTAACAGCAGGAGTTGAAGCGCATACCCATGAATTTATCTCGACTGCACATGAAGATCAGAAGTTTGGCTTTTCTATTGCAAGTGGATCTGCATGGAAGGCAGTTGAAGAGACTAGTGCTCATTCTTCATTGCGACTAGCTGGATTCCATTCGCACATTGGATCCCAAATCTTTATCGCAGAAGGATTCGAAGTCGCTGCGGCACGACTTATCGAACTCCTGGCGAAATATCGCGATCACTTCGATGCGCAACTTCCAGAGTTAGATCTTGGTGGGGGATATGGAATTGCTTATCTACCTGGTGAGAGCGGCCTCGATCCGGATGAGGTCTTGGCTTCTATCTCCGCCGTTGTAAAACGTGAATGTGAGAAGCACGCATTAACTATTCCTACAATTTCGATTGAGCCAGGGCGACATATCGTTGGGCCAACCACCACAACCATCTATGCAGTAGGAACTACGAAGAGCGTTGAACTCGATGGCGGAGAGAGTCGTCGCTACATCGCCGTCGATGGCGGAATGAGCGACAACATTCGCCCATCACTTTATGGCGCCGAGTACACCGCACTACTTGCAAATAGATTGTCGGAATCGGCCCCTGTAAATTCTCGAATCGTAGGTAAGCACTGCGAAAGCGGCGACATTGTGATCCGCCAGATTGAGCTTCCTGGAGATATCACTCCTGGGGACCTCCTCGCAGTTCCAGCCACTGGCGCCTATGGCCGATCAATGGCGAGCAATTACAACCACATTCCGCGCCCTGCCGTAGTCGCAGTAAAGGCTGGAAAAGCCCGTTTGATTACTCGTCGAGAGAGTATTAACGATCTTCTTGCCTTAGATATCTGAGATACTTCTCTTCTGGGTTCTAGTGGAGCCCTTGACCTCTATATGTAGTGGGAGTTGATCTCGTGGCAGGCCGTACCTTGGTAGGTAAGACCCTTAACGTTGGAATGCTTGGCTGCGGCCACGTAGGAACCGAAGTTGCACGCCTACTTGTCGCCAATGCGACCGATCTAGCGGCCCGCGCCGGAGTACCACTCATCCTCACCAAGATTGCAGTCCGAGACCTCTCTATTGATCGCCCCGGCATTCCGAAGGAACTCTTTACAACGGATGTCGACTCAATCGTGAACGATCCATCGATTGACCTCGTGATTGAAGTGATGGGTGGAATTGAACCTGCTCACGAACTCATTCTCACTGCGATGAAGAATGGCAAGGCGGTTGTTACCGCCAACAAGGCGCTCCTTGCCCATCACGGTGCCGAGCTCTTCCACGCATCCGATGAGGCCGATGTCGATTTCTATTACGAAGCAGCAGTTGCCGGTGCGATTCCTATTCTTCGCCCACTTGCTGAATCTCTTGTTGGTGACCATGTCGAGCGCGTCATGGGAATCATCAATGGAACGACGAATTTCATTTTGACAAAGATGCATGAGCATCCTGGTTTCTCATTTGCTGATGCCCTCAAAGAGGCGCAAGAGCTCGGTTATGCAGAGGCAGATCCCACTGCTGACATCGAAGGATTCGATGCTGCTGCCAAGGCGGCAATTCTTGCCGGACTTTCGTTCCACTCTGTTGTGACAGATGCCGATGTCTACCGCGAAGGAATCACCAAGATCACTGCAGAGGATGTTGCAGTCGTTCAAGATATGGGATTCGTTATTAAGTTGCTGGCGATTGCAGAAGCGAATGAGGCGCATGGCTCAAAGGAAGAGACCATCACAGTTCGCGTTCACCCAACTGCGATTCCAAAGACTCACCCACTTGCCTCTGTTCGTGAAGCATTTAACGCCGTATTCGTGCAATGCGAATCTGCTGGCGAATTGATGTTCTATGGCCGTGGAGCAGGTGGCGCACCAACTGCATCGGCAATTCTCGGTGACTTAGTTGCGGTTGCTCGAAATCGCAATGAAGGAAGCCTTGGGCCTACTGAGACTGATTATGCTGATCTTGATATTGCTCCGATTGGAGTTGCCCGTACTCGTTATTTGATCCGCCTCCACGTGAACGATCGCCCAGGTGTACTTGCCTCTGTTGCTCAGACCTTCGCAGCAAATGCGGTATCGATCATGACTGTCCGACAGAGTGGAGCGGGCAACAATGCCGAACTCACCGTCATGACCCATATCGCCGCTGAATCTGATCTTGCGAATACTGTTAAAGATTTAACAAAGCTTGAGACCGTTTCAGATGTCGTCAGCGTGATTCGAGTGGAGGGCATTCGTTAATGGGAATTTTTGGTAACTCATCAAAGAAGTCTGGCGCGCATCAATGGCGCGGAGTGATCGACGAATACCGCAATCGCCTTCCAGTGTCGTCAAAGACTCCAGTGGTCTCGCTGCGCGAAGGTGGAACTCCACTTGTTGCAGCCTGCGTGCTTTCAGAGATGCTTGATAATGAGATCTGGCTCAAAGTTGAAGGTGCGAATCCAACAGGATCTTTCAAAGATCGCGGCATGACTATGGCGATCTCAAAGGCAGCTGAAGACGGTGCTAAGGCAGTTATCTGTGCCTCGACTGGAAATACATCGGCATCAGCAGCGGCTTATGCAACAAAGGCGGGGATGATTCCTGTCGTCTTGATTCCACAAGGAAAGATTGCAATGGGCAAACTCGCTCAAGCGATTGCTCATGGCTCACGACTCATCCAAGTCGATGGAAACTTCGATGACTGCCTCAACTTGGCACGAGAACTTTCCCAGGAATATCCCGTTGCTCTCGTTAACTCCGTTAATCCTTATCGCATTGAAGGTCAGAAGACTGCCTCCTTTGAAGTTGTAGATTTCCTCGGCGATGCGCCAGATCTTCACGTCTTGCCCGTAGGTAACGCTGGAAATATCACGGCATATTGGAAGGGCTATCGCGAGTACTACTCAGATAAGGTCTCATCAAAGTTGCCTTCTATGTGGGGATTCCAAGCTGCAGGCGCTGCGCCACTCGTTCTTGGTCACCGCGTTGATAACCCGGAGACGCTCGCTACTGCTATTCGTATTGGAAATCCAGCCTCATGGGATCAAGCGATTGAAGCGCGCGATAGTTCAGGTGGCCTCATTGACTCCGTCACTGATGAAGAGATTCTGCAGGCTTATCGCCTTGTTGCTGCAAAAGAGGGTGTCTTTGTTGAGCCATCATCAGCAGCTGGTATTGCCGGCCTTATTAAGAAGCAATCTGAAGGAAAGCTCCCAAAGGGTAAGAAGATTGTTATCACTGTTACCGGTAATGGCCTTAAAGATGTCGGACATATCTTGGATCATGCAGCTGCACCAGTTGTGGTGCCAGTGGATGTTCAAGCAGCAGCTCAAGCGATGGGTCTCTAAGGATTCCTCATGGCTGCTAATCGACTCACTTTCAAGGCGACTCTCGCTCAAGTAAGCGTTCCTGCTACCTCTGCGAATTTAGGACCTGGCTTCGATTGCCTTGGTCTCGCACTTGAACTTCGCGATCGCTATGCAGCGCAGATTCTTGATGAACCAACCTTTGATGTTGATGTGAGTGGTGAAGGTGCCGATGAGCTCAAGAAAGATAAGAGCCACCTTGTTATTCGATCCATGCTTCGCGGATTTGAACATATGGGACAGAAGCCGCGCGGTATTGCTCTGCGAGCACTTAATGTCACACCACATGGCCGGGGCCTTGGATCAAGTTCCTCAGCGATCGTTGGGGGATTGGCACTTGCTCGTTCACTCGTTCACGGTGGAGAGGCGCTTCTTACTGACGATGAGATGATTGCGCTCGCGACAGAATTAGAAGGACATCCAGATAATGTTGCAGCTGCAGTTCTTGGTGGCGCAACAATTGCGTGGATAGAAAATGGTGAAGGCAGAGCGATCACTATTCCGGTACATGAAAAGATCAAGGCGCTTGCCTTCATTCCAACAACCACACTTTCAACGTCGAAGGCGCGAAAGATTCTTCCGGAGAGCATTCCGCATGCTGCTGCGGCGGCAAATGCCGGTAAATCTGCGCTATTAGTTGAAGCGCTTTCACATCGCCCAGACCTTCTCTATGTAGCTACAGAAGACCAGATTCATCAAAGTTATCGAGCATCTGCCATGCCGAAGAGCATGGAGCTTGTTAACCGTCTGAGAGGCGCAGGCGTAGCTGCCTTTATCTCAGGGGCGGGTCCAACCGTCCTTGTTCTCCACACTGGTAATGAGACTGAGCTCGGGGAGATGTCAGCCCTTGCTGGATCAGCCTTCACAGCGACTGCGCTGGAAATCAGCCGCAAGGGATATTTGAGCATCTAATTCCCCATTTTTGGGCAGATCTGATCTCGTGTGCTATCTTTTCAGTGTCTAAAAGCCCGCCGGAAACACCTGAGGCGAAGAACGCTTGCAAGACAATCACAATCAAGAAAATATCAATATACGTCCATATATGTCAGATCTCTGACGAAGGTTGATCGCTAGCTTCGCTAACGGAAACCTTCACACCACCACATTAAGGAAAGCATGTCTTCAACAGATACAGATAGCGCAGAGAAGTCCGCTAAGAAGAGCAAGGACTCAGGCGAGCTATCAGCGATGACACTTCCAGAACTTAAAAAAGTTGCTGGATCACTAGGAATTGATGGCGCCGCAAAGTTAAGTAAGGCTGCTCTTGTTCAGGGCATTGCCGATCTTCAAGCAGCGAACCGCGAAGCTGCAAAGCAGGAACGCGAAGAGAAGCGGTTAGCCCGCCAAGAGGCCCGCAATAAGAAGAACTCTGCCGGATCATCTCGCAATCGCGACGATCAAGGTTCAGATAACAGCGACGATGATGGCGATGAAGATTCAACTCCATCTCGCAACAATCAGAGCAATTCAAACGATGGTGACCGTAACGATCGCAATGATCGTGGTGACCGTAATGACCGCGGAGATCGTCGTGACCGCAATGATCGTGGGGACCGTAATGACCGTGATCGCGGCCGTGGCCGTGAGCGCAATCGCTTCCGTGATCGCAATGACCGTCCTGAGCGCGGTGAGCGTGAAATCCAGATTTCGGAAGATGATGTTCTCCTTCCAGTAGCAGGCTTGCTCGATATCTTGGATTCTTATGCATTTATCCGCACCACTGGATACCTTGCAGGACCAAACGATGTCTATGTCTCACTTCAGCAAGTGCGCCGTTATGGCTTGCGTAAGGGCGATGTCATCACTGGCCAAGTCCGCCAACCTCGTGAAGGCGAACGTAAAGAGAAGTTCAATGCTCTTGTAAAGCTCGACACTGTCAACGGAACAGATCCGGAAGAGTCACGTAATCGCGTCGACTTTGCCAAGCTTGTTCCGCTCTACCCACAAGAGCGACTCCGTCTTGAGACTGAGCCAAATATTTTGACAACCCGTGTCATCGATTTGATTGCTCCGATTGGTAAGGGCCAGCGCGGATTGATCGTTTCGCCGCCAAAGGCTGGTAAGACCATGGTGCTTCAGTCGATCGCAAATGCGATCACAACGAACAACCCTGAGTGTCACCTCATGGTTGTGCTTGTTGATGAGCGCCCAGAAGAAGTTACCGATATGCAGCGCAGCGTTAAGGGTGAAGTAATTGCTTCGACCTTTGACCGTCCAGCTGACGATCACACCTCTGTCGCAGAACTCGCGATCGAACGCGCAAAGCGCCTTGTTGAACTTGGGCACGATGTCGTTGTGCTCCTTGACTCAATCACTCGCTTAGGTCGCGCATACAACATTGCAGCTCCAGCATCTGGTCGAATTCTTTCCGGTGGTGTTGATTCAGCAGCGCTCTACCCACCAAAGAAGTTCTTCGGTGCAGCTCGTAATATTGAGAATGGTGGATCGCTCACTATCTTGGCAACGGCTCTTGTTGAGACCGGTTCCAAGATGGATGAAGTCATCTTCGAAGAGTTCAAGGGCACCGGAAATATGGAGCTCAAACTCGATCGTAAATTCGCCGACAAGCGCATCTTCCCGGCGGTTGATGTTGATGCTTCAGGTACTCGTAAGGAAGAGATCCTTATGGGTACAGAAGAGCTCAATATCGTCTGGAAACTTCGCCGCGTCTTGCATGCTCTCGATAGCCAGCAGGCCCTTGAGCTCTTGCTCGACAAGATGAAGGGCACAAAGTCGAATGTGGAGTTCTTGATGCAGATCCAGAAGACCACAGCCGATGGAGATGCCAAGTAGTCCTGCTCGATAGGTGGGCAGTTACGCTCATTTTTTGTGAAAGCCCCGGCCTTTAGTACCCTTGGGGCTTGCACTATCCACAACAACTGGTTCACCAGATCCTGGCCTGAAAAGGCGAAAGTGATGGACCCAGCCACTTCCATATAAAGGATTACACATGAAGCCAGAGATCCACCCAGAATATATTGAGACCACTGTTACCTGCGGTTGCGGTGAAGTCTTCACAACCAAGTCAACTAAGTCGACTGGTTCAATCTACGTTGAAGTTTGTTCCGTATGCCATCCGTTCTACACCGGCAAGCAGCGTATCCTCGATACCGGCGGCCGTGTTGCAGCGTTCGAAAAGCGTTTCGGAAAGAAGTAGCTTTCTTCAAAGACCCCTTAACGCACCAGCGATGGTGCGTGGGGTCTTTTTTTATTGCCCAGCAATACAGTAATTAGTCCAATTAATAAATTTTTAGCAATAACTAATAGAAACGGGAGCGAGAGATGTCAGAACGTTTCGGAACTATTCCGGCTCTTCTCGCCGAGTATGAACAACTTGAGAAGGATCTCGCTGATCCCAGCATTCATGGTGATCAGGGCAAGGCCCGCCAACTAGGTAAGCGCTACGCACAACTTGGCCCAGTGATTGGTGGCTATCGCGCCTACAAAGCTGCGGAAGATGATCTCGCTGCAGCGAAAGAGTTAGCAGAAGTCGATCCAGCATTTGCTGAAGAAATTCCAGCGCTACAGGCAACACTCGATGCCGCGGGGGAGAAGATGGAAGAGCTACTGCTTCCACGTGACCCTAATGATGATCGCGATGTCATTCTCGAAATTAAAGCCGGTGTTGGTGGCGATGAGTCAGCGCTCTTTGCGGGCGATCTCTTACGCATGTATCAACGCTATGCAGAGAAGCACAACTGGAAGACTGAAATCATCGACTATGCCGAATCCGAGATGGGCGGCTACAAAGAAATTTCGATGGCCGTTAAATCAAAGGGGGTTGCTGAGCCAGGTCAGTCTCCTTATGCAAAGTTAAAGTTTGAAGGCGGAGTGCACCGTGTTCAACGCGTTCCTGAGACTGAATCGCAGGGAAGAATTCACACCTCTGCTGCAGGCGTCTTAATTCTCGCTGAAGCTGATGAAGTCGACGTTGAAATTCGCCAACAAGACCTTCGTATCGACGTTTATCGCTCATCTGGTCCAGGTGGCCAATCTGTGAATACGACCGACTCAGCGGTCCGCATTACCCACCTTCCAACGGGTGTAGTGGTCTCCTGTCAGAATGAAAAGTCTCAGTTGCAGAACAAGGAGTCGGCACTTCGTATCTTGCGCGCCCGCCTCTTGGCACATGCTCAAGAGCAGGCAGATGCAGAAGCGATGGCAGCCCGTAAATCGCAGGTGAAATCAGTCGATCGTTCTGAACGTATCCGCACCTATAACTTCCCAGAGAATCGCCTCTCCGATCACCGGGTGAACTTCAAGGCGTCAAATCTCGATGCAGTTTTAAATGGCGAACTCGATGCAGTCATCGATGCGCTACTTGAAGCTGATAAAGCTGAACGCTTGGCGACTGCAGGAGAGTAATGAGCCAGACTCTTCGGGATCTCCTTAAGGCCGGTAAATCCCGGTTAGAGGAGAAGAAGATTTCGCCCGTCGATGCTGAACTCCTACTTGCCCATCTCCTTGGGGCAACTCGCATGGAGCTCCACGCGAAACAGTTTGATCTCTCCGAGTCGGAGCGAGAGCGCATCGCATCAGAGTTCTCAGAACTCATTACCGAGCGCTTATCGGGTCGGCCAACTCAATACATCATCGGTGAAGCACCTTTTAGATATTTAATGTTTGATGTCGGTGAAGGTGTTCTTATCCCAAGGCCGGAGACTGAGCTTCTTGTTGATGAAGTCCTCCATCAACTTGCCAGGTATGCAGATCCAATAAGTATTGTTGATCTCGGTTCCGGATCGGGTGCCATCGCTATTTCATTAGTGAGCGAGACGGCAAAGAAGAAAGATCTTCGGGTTGTTGCCGTGGAGAAGAACGCAGGTGCGTTGAAATGGCTCAATCAAAATATCGCTAAGTTTGATCTTCCGATTCGAGTCGTGCATGCATCCGCACATGACGCACTTGAAGGCGTGAAGTGCGATGTCGTAGTGGCAAACCCTCCCTATGTACCTTCGATTCAAGAGTTGCCAGAGGAGCTGCGCCATGAGCCGGCAGAAGCGCTATTTGGTGGATCGATCGATGGAATGGCAATTCCTGCGGAATTTATTGAGGCAGCGGCTCGGTTACTCAAATCTGGTGGACTCTTTGCTTGCGAACATAATGAAGTCCAAGGTCCAGCATTTGCCGCGCTTCTTACTAAAGATTTCGAATCAATCGCACTTCATAGAGATCTCAATGATCGCCCGCGATTCACTACCGCTATCCGAAGGTAGCGATTAATCCATCGACCGCCCGCTCTAACATTGAGCGCACGTCGATAAAACTCTCAAACTCTTCACCCCATGGATCCGGCACCTGCAGGAGCTCTGCCTCGCGCGATGTTGGATCGATATGCGATAGCTCGGGGTCAAAGGAGCGGAGCATCATCACCTTTGATCGCGCCTCATTAGATGGGGCAGCGTTGAGCAAGTTCGCTCGATTGGTGAGATCCATGGCAAGGATTAAATCTGCTTCTCCATAAAACGATGTTCGAAACTTTCGAGAGATATGTTCGTACGAGTATCCAGCCTCGCGCCACGCCCGCTCCGAAAGTATGTGAGCGCCTTCGCCATCATGCCAACCGGAAGTTCCAGATGAGCTAACGATGAATCGATCGCCGCCCTTGTTGGCAAGTATGGCGGCGGCAAGTGGCGAACGGCAGATATTTCCGAGACAGACCATCTCTACTGTGATCTGACTCTGCCCGCGAAGGCCCGCTACATAGGAATTCATCCGCTGAGTGTAAAAGAACCCCACCGGTTCTCACCGATGAGGTTCTTTAATGTGGGGGAGTCGTCAGCCCCTCAACCGTTGACTCCCAAGAATCGCTCGCTTACGCGGCGACAAGCTCCGACTCTTCTTCCACTGCCAAGTCACTGATTACTTCACTGCGATTGGTGCCCTTGGTAGTTGATTCACTGTGCTTCTTTGCACAGGCAACGCACCCTGTCTGGCCGGCCCCGGCAGAGCCAACAGGAGTCTCTTCATGAGCCGAAAGTCCGACGTAGACCAAAGTAGCGAGCATCAAAAGTGGGAAGGCGATAAGAACTGCGACCATGAATCTCTCCTGTTACTCAATTCGTTGAGCCGCACCCCCGCGGCGGGCTCATGTGAGTAGATAACAGGGCTTATCTGAAGGAATACCTAACCAGTCGTTAAATGAGACTTAAACATTCCCTAAGGTTTACTGAGAGCGGCTCTTTCGGATCATCCGTTGATAGTGGCGACCAGGCTCATTAAATCGTGTTGTGGGCATCTCTGGCCCCATCTTTACAAAGCCCAACTTCTCGTATGCGGCAATTGCATCGAAGTTATCGACCCAGACTCCAAGGCCCTGTAC
>DAINZB010000013.1:18532-20313 GCA_036749135.1 Candidatus Nanopelagicaceae bacterium
CCACTCATCAATACCGATAACGCGAATCGTGGTGGAGTCCATGAAGAAATCTAACTAGATAAAGTTAGCGAACGCTGCGCATTACAGCAGTGACCTTGCCGAGGATCTCAGCGTTATCTGCTGGGATTGGCGCGTAATTCTCATTGGCGGGTAATAGCCAGAAGTGGCCATCCTTCTTTGAGAATGTTTTCACCGTCGCTTCGCCATCGATCATGGCTGCAACGATCTCGCCCTTTTCTGCAGATTTCTGCGCGCGGATAACGACATAGTCACCATCGCAGATTGCAGCATCGATCATGGAATCACCCTTGACCTTGAGCATGAAGAGTTCGCCTTGACCGACAACCTCTTCTGGAAGAGTGAAGCGATCTTCGACCTCTTGTTGGGCAAGGATGGGAGTACCGGCAGCGATCGTGCCGAGGAGAGGAATAGTCGTGCCCTTTGCTGGGGCGATCTGATCATCTGGGGTAGAGACTTCGAGGGAGCGGGCATTGGTTGCCTTGCGCTTGATATAGCCCTTTTTCGTCAGCTCTTCGAGTTGGTACTTGACCGAGGCAGGGGAGGCTAGGCCGGCGGCCTCGCCGATCTCACGCATGCTTGGCGGGAAACCCTGCTTATCAACGGCCTCTTTGATGACCTTGAGAATGAGCTGCTGACGCTGGGTCAGGCCATGGGGATCGACTGCTGGCTCGCTTGTGGCGGCCTGGGGAGTGTTTTTAGCCATGGCTTAAGGGTAGCCGAGCCAGGGGAGTTTGTCGAACATTTGTTCGGAAAAATCTTGCCGATGTCAGTGGGGTGGGGTATCTTTCTCATTAGAACAACTGTTCGAATCCCCTCGAACAGTGTTGTAACGGAAGTTGGTAATTCAGATGGCACAGACACAACTCACACGTCGTGGACGTAACGTACTTCGCACACTCGCTGCAGGATCGCTATTAGTAGTGATTGGCGCTGGTTTTAGCGCAGTTGGACATGCCTCCGAAAATAAAATTTCTTCAACGCAAACCACATCCGGATATATCCGCGTCGTTGTCGCTCCAGGTGAGTCTCTCTGGTCCGTCGCTGCAATGGTCGCGGGTAACCGAGATGTGAACTCTGTTCTCGATGAGATCGTGCAGGCCAACAACCTCGCTTCGACAGATGTCGCCGCAGGTACCCGCCTTAACGTCCCACTCCCATAAAAGGGTGGCTCGATCGAGTGTGAGCCCTCATAACGAGATTGTTATCTTCGTCTATCTTCCACTCACCTCGAGAGAGGCGTAGCGTCCCTTGAAGTGAGCGCCGCGGCTCACCACCGAAGGAGAAGAAATGACGGATTACGTCGCACCCGGCCAACCGGGGAGCAAAGCCACATTTAAAGCCCGTTATGACCATTGGATTGGTGGCGAGTATGTCAAACCATCGTCAGGTCAATATTTTGAAAATGTCACACCAGTAACTGGAAAAGTCTTCTGCGAGGTTGCTCGTGGAAATGCAGCCGATATTGATAAGGCTCTCGACGCTGCACATGCCGCAGCTCGTGCCTGGGGTAAAACATCTGCGACTGCCCGCGCGATTATTCTTAATAAAATTGCTGATCGCATGGAGGCAAATCTCGAGGCGATTGCAGTAGCCGAGACCTGGGATAACGGAAAGCCAATTCGCGAAACGATCAACGCAGATATCCCACTCGCAATTGATCACTTCAGATATTTCGCAGGCGCCATTCGCGCACAAGAAGGATCACTTGGCGAGTTAGATGATGACACTGTTGCCTATCACTTCCATGAGCCTCTCGGAGT
>DAINZB010000014.1:0-19091 GCA_036749135.1 Candidatus Nanopelagicaceae bacterium
TGAATTGCACGAGCATCTTTCACATCCACAGTAACAGTGTCGAAGACATTCCCGTTTCGAGATCCTGATGCGCTTTGCAAACGAGATGCAAAGTTATGAATTCGTTCAGCGATGGTGCGCAATCCCACTGGACCATGCCACATCGCGTAGAAGGCGCTCATATTTGCGAGAAGAACTTGAGCAGTACAGATATTGCTCGTCGCCTTGTCTCGACGAATATGTTGCTCACGTGTTTGCAGTGCTAACCGAAATGCTGGATTTCCATGTGCATCAATGCTCTGACCTACGAGTCTTCCAGGTAGTGAGCGCTCAAGTCCTGCTCGTACTGCCATAAATCCAGCGTGCGGTCCACCGAATCCCATGGGTACTCCAAAGCGCTGAGCAGACCCAACGGCAATATCTGCGCCCCACTCCCCTGGTGCCTTAAGCATGGTCAGAGCCAAGAGATCAGTCGCGGCAATAACAAGAGCATCGCGTGCATGTGCAAATTCGGCGACTGCTGAATAATCAATGATCTCGCCAGTTGCATCGGGGTACTGAACGAGTAAGCCAAAGAACTCACCATCGAAACCATCACGTACGAGGTGACCAGAATCAACTTCAACAATTTTGATTCCAAGTGGCTTTGCGCGAGTTGCGACAACCGCCTTGGTCTGTGGATGAACATGCTCTTCAATCAGGAATACTGCCTCATCGCTGGTTTTAGATACGCGACGAGCGAGCGTCATCGCTTCTGCAGCTGCAGTACCTTCATCGAGCATCGATGCATTAGATAATTTGAGGGCGGTCATTTCGCAGACGACTGTTTGAAATGCGAAGAGCGCTTCTAAACGACCTTGTGAGATCTCAGGCTGATATGGCGTGTACGCCGTATACCAAGCCGGGTTCTCAAGAACATTTCGCTTGATAACCGGCGGCGTGATCGTTCCGTAATAACCACCACCGATGAGAGAGGTGAAGATTTGATTCTGCGATGCGATTTCACGAAGTTCTGCGATGACCGCTACTTCACTCTTTGGGGCATCAAGAACTTCTGATAACTGTTTCTCAATGTGAATATTGGATGGAACAACATCACCGATGAACTCTTTAATATCCGAATATCCGAGGACGCCGAGCATTTGAGCTTCATCTGAACTAGTTGGCCCGATATGGCGACTTTCAAACCGCTCGCCTTCGTGATTCATGTACGCTCCCCTAGTTCGTGATGTAGGGGAAGAATATTGGTATTAGGCGCCTTTCGCCTTCCGACGTCGAGAGAGTTCGTCATTACCGACGTTACCTTCGAGACCCACTGCTTCTCCATCAATCTCGCCTTGAAGCGAAGAGAGCGATCCTTCAACCTCGGTCCAGACCTTTGAGATGGCGATACCAAAGACACCTTGCCCACCTTGGAGGAGATCGACAATCTGATCTGCACTCGAGCACTCATAGATCGAGGCGCCATCACTCATAAGAGTCATGCTCTCGAGATCCGAGACTCCCCTGCTCCGCAGATGTTCAACCGCGGTTCTAATATTCTGGAGAGATACACCGGTATCTAAGAGTCGCTTAACGATTTTAAGTACGAGGATGTCGCGGAAGCCATAGAGGCGCTGTGATCCCGATCCTGCTGCGCCCTTGATACTTGGTTCGACGAGCCCTGTACGTGCCCAATAATCGAGCTGGCGATAGGTAATGCCGGCAGCAAGACATGCAGTTGCACCGCGATACCCAATCTCTGGGTCTGGAAGCTTCTCGCTCATCGGAACTCACTTCTATGGGGAATGGCTAAAGCATAGGTTGAGGGTTTTCACCCTGCAATGACCGACACGCAATCGCCCTGAGAACTTTAAACCAATGGTTGAGGGTTACCCCGCAAAGTCATCCGGGTTGATCTGATCGAGGAATTCACGGAATTTCTCTACCTCATCATCGGCAGCATCTGGAATTTCGATCCCTACACTCGCAAAGAGCGCTGCGCTCGCCAGGATCGGGGCCCCAGCGCGAAGTGCCAAAGAGATTGAGTCACTCGGGCGCGATGAGATGCTCTCGCCGGATTGAAAATGGAGTTCAGAGTAGAAGATGCCATCCCGGATCTCAGTGAGATGGACTGAGGAGAGCGGATCTCCGAGCTTCTCGATGATCGTCTTCATAAGGTCGTGAGTCATTGGTCGCGGCGGGACAACTCCCTGTTGAGCAAAGGCGATTGCGCTCGCTTCCACTGCCCCTACCCAGATTGGGAGGTAGCGAATTCCGCCGATCTCACGGATTAACACGATTGGTTGATTAGAGGGCATCTCAACGCGAACGCCTATCACTTCAACCGGTAGTAGTTCTCCGTTACTCACTGTGAGATCTCCATAGAGAGAGTATTACTTGGAACGGTGCAGGCCAGTGCGCACAAGAGCAGCATGCAGGCGCACCGAGATTGAGGCGAGTTCGTTCTGAACTTCCTCTGCTCGCGCGGCGGCCTCCGAACCCTTCTGACGCAACAACGGAGTGATCACTTGTTCAACCAATCCAACTTCACGATCGGCTGCACTCTTAAATGAACGCAAGTGACGTGCTTCAATTCCAAAGGCAGACATCTCGGCTACTGCGCGGCCAACAGATAGCGCATCGGCATCGTAGAAACGACCCTTCATTGAGATAAGGCCGAAAGATTCGAGCTCTGCTAGCTGATCTTCACTCAAGCCAGCGCTTTCAAGGAGTTCACTACGTGAAAGGCGAAGTTCACTCTCTTGCGAGAAGTGAGAGGCTGTGAGTTCACCATCAACTGCAGCAAGTCGTGGTGTTGCTGACGCGCCAGGCGTTGTTGGTGGGATCAGTCCCCTATCAATTGCATCTAAGTTCTCTTTGATGACTCGCAGCGGCAGGTATTGATCGCGTTGTGCAGCGAGTACATAACGGAGGCGGTCGAGATCAATGCTGGTGAACTTGCGATAGCCCGATGGTGTGCGTTGTGGATCGATTAATCCTTCAGCCTCCAGAAAGCGGATCTTTGAGATGGTGACATCTGGAAAATCTCCACGAAGTTTGCTGAGAACTTCTCCGATGCTCAGATACGCGCGTGCTGGAACGCTCATGAATTACCCTTTCCTGAAAAGTAGGTCAAGCGATACTTGCCAATTTGAACTTCATCTCCGACAACAAGCCGCTCCTGCGAGACTGGCCGAGAATTCACATAAGAACCATTAAGACTGCCACGATCTTCGATCACAAAGCCGCCATCTCTCCGAGAGATTGCAGCATGCGCACGAGAGACAGTTACATCATCGAGAAATATTCCAGATGCAGGATCTCTACCAATCGTTGTCAGCTCACTATCGAGGAGAAAACGCTCTCCTTTGTTCGGACCTGCCAAGACGACGAACATTGCCGAATCCTTTGGAAGATCTGCGAGTACCGCGCGCTCCTCTGAAGTGAGTAGCGAGAAGATCTCTTCAATATCTCGTTGGTTTCTTACTGATCGAAGGGCAGAGAGGTGAATCGTTGAAGTGAGATCTCGAGATTCACTCTCGATCTGTGCGCTCTCAGATTCAGGCTTTTGCGGGTTCTTTGCCACGTAAACCTCCAAGCCTGTCGCGAGAGTAATGACCTTATGCGAGTACGAGAATCACGGGAAAGGGATGATTCTCAACTGGAGGCTGACACTATTGCCCCAGCCTCAACCGGTCAAGCCGTCAATGTTTGGTAGTCAGCCGCACTCATGAGCTCTGAACTTTCGCCAGAGATTTCGACTTCCGCAATCCAACCAGCGCCATACGGATCCGAATTGAGAACTTCTGGCGCCTTATCAAGATCGGAGTTGACAGCGGTTACTTTGCCAGTCACTGGTGCATAGATTTCACTAACAGATTTTGTTGACTCAACTTCTCCGCAGACCGAACCTGCTGTCAATTGATCTCCAACTTTAGGGAGTTGGATATAGACAATGTCTCCCAGTGCAGATTGCGCAAAATCAGTGATACCCATACGAACAACACCGGCTGGACGCTCCTCAACCCATTCGTGTTCCTTGGTGTAGCGAAGGTGATCAGGTGTTGTTGACATTGGTGAGGACCTTTCAATCGTTGCTCGACATCATCAATGAGAGATGATCTGAAAATTAATTCTTCAACGCCGTCTTGGTGTAGTCCCACGCGGTGTAGAGATATAACCCTATCCCCCAGATGGCAAAACTCCAGCCGAGATTGTGGGCGATACTTCCGAAACCATGGTCGGATTGCAAGAGCAGGAGTGGGAATGCATAGAGCAGGTTAAAGGTCGCCGCCTTTCCTAAAAAGGTGACGACAAAGATTCTTCCCGTTCTCCGCTTCATGATCGAAAGCGCAACTACCATCCAGAGATCTCGTGCAACCAAGGCGATCACCAACCACCATGGAATGAAATGTCTGATCGCCATAGCGAAGACCGTTGCCGCGATATAGAGGCGATCGATCGTGGGGTCCATCGCCGCACCTAGCGCCGACTCTTGATGAAGGGCTCTCGCAACCTTCCCATCCAGATAATCGGTGAGCGCACCGATGGCGAGGACGACAAAGCTCCACGATGTTGAGTGCTGGCTAAGAAAGAGCCACAGAAAGAGCGGGACGCCAAGGGCACGCAGCAGGGTCAAGCCATTGGGAATCGTCCAAATTCCTGAGCGGTGAGTGTCTGTCACTGGCGGCGCCTTAAGCCTGATCGCGCTCTTTGATCTTCAAGGCGACCTCAACTGGGCTGCCATCGAAACCGAACTCTTCTCGGAGGCGACGCTCTATAAAGCGTCGGTAGGAGGCTTCCACCCAATCGCTTGCAAAGATGACGAACTTAGGCGGCATGATCGCTGCTTGGGTAGCGAAGCGAATCTTGGGTTGCTTTCCACCGCGAACTGGTGGTGGCGTTGCAGAGATGAGGGCGCCAAGGAATGCGTTGAGCTTCGAAGTAGGTACGCGCTTCTCCCAGCTGGTAATCGAAGTACGGAGAGCTGGAGCGAGACGATCGCGGTGCCAACCGGTCTTTGCCGAAATATTGACTCGTTGCGCCCATGGATATCGCTCTAACTGACGGTCAATCTCTTTCGTCAACTGCGCTTGGCGATCTTCGTCGACGAGATCCCATTTATTCATGACCAAGACGAGAGCACGTCCCGCTTCCTCAGCCATTGTCACGATACGAATATCTTGTTCAGTGAGCGGCTCTGATGCGTCGAGAACAACAACTGCTACTTCGGCGCGAGCAAGTGCATTTGCCGTACGAAGCGACGCGTAATAATCAGTGCCCGAATCTTGATTACTACGACGTCTAATCCCTGCAGTATCAATAAAACGCCAGACGGATCCACCAAAATCGATCAGCTCATCGACCGGATCGCGAGTCGTACCTGCGGCATCGTCAACAAGTACACGTGCCTCACCGGCAAGTGCATTGAGCAAACTTGATTTACCAACGTTTGGTCGACCAACTAAAGCAATACGACGATACCCATCATCCATCGGTTCGCTTCCAACTTCAGGAAGTGTTCGGATTAAGAGATCCATCAGATCGCCGGCGCCACGACCATGAAGCGCAGAGACGAAGTGCGGCTCCCCTAGGCCCAAATTCCACAGCGCATGTGCCTCTGATTCCTCAGCGCTCCCATCAACTTTATTTGCCACGAGAACAACGGGCTTTCCGGATCGACGTAAGAGTTGAAGGAGTGATTCATCTTCATCGAGCGCACCAACCTGTGCATCGACAACAAAGAGGATCACATCAGCTTCGGCAATCGCAATTTCTGATCCAGCAGTAATCTTTTCAGAGATACCTTCTGGCTTTACTTCCCAACCACCGGTATCGATAAGAAGAAAACGTCGCCCATTCCATTCCGCTTCGTACTTCACGCGGTCGCGGGTAACTCCTGGAGTATCTTCAACAATAGCTTCCCGACGACCAATAATGCGGTTGACCAGCGTTGACTTTCCTACATTTGGACGGCCAATAACGGCAACTTTTGGGAGACCAAGAAGATTGCGCTCCTTCAGCCATCCCCAGACGACATCAACGACTTCATCGAGGTTAAGGTTTGTTGAATCAATCTCCATCGCATCGTCAGCCATACGCAGCGGAGAAATCTTTCGAGTGCTATCGATCTGATCACGAGATGCGAGTGAATTCTCGATCTCGGAAGTTGTGCCTTCACTCAATTCCCGTTCGCGACGCATAGTCCGCTGATCGAGATCGGCATAGAGAAAGATCTTGAGGTGTGCTTCCGGTGCGACAACAGTGCCGATATCTCGGCCTTCAACAACGATGCCATTTTTTGCAGCGTGAATGATTTCTCGCTGCATGTGCAAGAGGAACTCACGAACCTCTCCCATCTGAGCATAAATACTGACTTGGTCAGTTATCCGAAGGGAACGGATCGCCTCTGAAATATCTTTCTCGCCAACAAAGATCTTTGGGTCTAGGGGGTCTCCATCGAAATGGATTTGAGCATCGTCACATGCTCGAACAAGTTCACGTGGATTCTCAATATTTCGATCGAGGGCAACCCATGTCACTGCACGATAGAGCGCACCGGTATCGAGGTAATCCCAATTCGCGCGGGTAGCTATTGCTTTAGCAGTGGATGATTTTCCGGAACCACTCGGACCATCAATCGCGATCACGGTAGTCGACATAGGTAAACCTTACTGTTTGTTATTCGTCTGATTGGAACGATTACGCAGTGCGTGGATTATGAGCAAGCCACCCTGCCTTGGTGAGATGGCCATGCAAAATTTGTGCATCACTCGCAGAAAGTGAGAGCGTGATCAAACCAGTCTCTTGACCTGGACTGTGTTCGATTTGGAGATCTTCCACATTCACTCCTGCGCGTTCGCATTCTTGGAAGATCTTTGAGAGTTGACCCGGCTTATCTTCGATAACGATTGGCAAGAGGTGATACTCCCGATCCTTCCCGCCATGCTTGCCAGGGATCTTCGCCCTCCCCTGGTTCCCTGCCTCCATAAAAGCTCTGACGCCATCGATATCGCCCTCATTTAAGTGATCTATCAATTTGTCGATAGATTCTTTAAACGATTCAAGGAGTGGACGGAGTTCGTGAGCATTGAGCGTTAAGAGATGCGACCAGAGCTCTGGAGAGCTCCCTGCCAATCTCGTTGTATCGCGAAGTCCGGCTCCAGCGAGAGTGAGCTCATCAGATCCTCGCTCAACGAGCTCCCCGCCTAAAAGCGAAGAGACCACCTGGGGCAGGTGCGAGATTAAGGCGATCTGCTCATCATGAAGTTCTGGTTCCAATTCAAAGACGGTAGCTCCAGTGCTCTCAACAAGGTGGCGAACTACCTCAAGGAGCTCTGGGCTCGTCTGAGAACTTGGAGTGAGAATCCAGGCTCTCCCCTCAAAGAGATCGCCTCGGGCGCTCGTTGGTCCTACGCTCTCTCGACCAGCCATGGGATGAGTCCCTAGGAATCGGGCATTGAGCCCCGGAATACGTCCGACCTCAAGTAGAAGGTTGGACTTTAAACCGCTGATATCTATAAATCTCGCTTCAGGGTAACGAGAAAATTCATCGAGAAGGGTCGGAAAAACTAAGTGAACGGGTGTCGCGATGACGACAATCTCCGGATCTGTACTCGGATTGGCCGTTACGGCTCTTCCGACGAGGTCACGTGCAATTGCTTCATGCTCTTGGTTGAGATCAAAGAGATCTAACTCGTGATCCTTTTGGGCTAGGGCAAGCGCAAAGGAGGTCCCAATGAGCCCAGTCCCGACGATACGAATCTTCATAGAGACGTCCTACTGCGCAATATCGCGTCTGAGAGCTTGGGCTCCCCGACGATAGATATGGCGCGCCTCTTCAAGTGAACGCTCTGAATGAGCGTGGACCATAACCCGGATAACTCGAGGAAGGGCGCCCTCGACATCTACCTCAAGGGCGCACATCAATGGCACGCTCCCGAGATTGAGTGATCGAGCAGTCTTTGCGGGAAATTCAGAGGTTAGGTCTGGGGTCGATGTAAAGAGAATGGAGATGAGCTCATCGCTCTTAATCTCATTTGCCTCAAAGATCTCGGTCAGAAGTTCACAGACGGCAGACTCCATCTCGACCGGATCGTCGGCCACAAGCTGGGTTGCGCCACGGAACGCTCTCACCTTCATGCGCCTATCCTACCCTTCCGCTACCTTCAGACGATTCTCAATAAATCTTTCTAAGGAGAAAACGTTTTATTTATTTTTATGTTCTATCGAATATCGACAATTACCGACCATGGATCTAGTCACATCTATATTGTCGATAAAACCTTTTACAGATCATTTTTAATGCTCAAAAATATCGATAAATTGGTAAACAGAACGCGGTCAATATCTATATAACTATAAAGTGTTATTTACGAATTCGATTTATCGTTTTAACTTTAAATCAGTGAAGAGCTTTACCAACTCCCCCTCATTGAGGTTTCGCCAACGCCCCTCTTTCAACTCCCCAATAGAGATCGGTCCGAAATCAGTTCTAATCAACCGTATGACCGGAAGCTCGAGTGCCAGGAACATTCTGCGAACGATGTGATATCGACCTTCGTGAATCGAGATCTCCGCCCATGAGTGCTTCTGAGAGATCTCTCGGACGGTCTTTACATCGAGCGCTCTCGCCAGGCCATCCTCTAGCTCAACCCCTTTGTGGAGGAGGTCGAGATCGCTCTTAGCGAGCACGCCCTCGATCTCAACAAGATAGCGCTTCACAAGACCATAGGAAGGATGGGTTGCTCGATGGGTGACATCGCCATCGTTGGTCAGGAGGATGAGACCCTCCGACTCCTTGTCGAGGCGACCTACGTGGAAGAGGCGATCATTTCTCCCTGTGAAGAAGTCGCCAAGATTTGGTCGGCCTTCAGGATCAGACATGGTAGACAAAACACCTGCTGGTTTATAGAAAGCTAAATAAGATTTAGACTTATTGATATTAATTGCCTCACCGTCAACTGCTACTTTAGAGATTTCTGGATCAATCTTGAAGCCAAGTTCAAGGATTTGGATCCCATCGACGCTCACGCGCCCATCGAGGATAAGTTCTTCTGAGGCTCGGCGGCTGGCTACTCCAGCTTCGGCGAGGACTTTATGTAGACGTACGAGTGGCATTTTTTAGCTCCGGAATCTCCACGATTCATGGGTAGGTGGTGCCATATCCTACTCCCCTACAGGGAGTCTCAACTAATCAGTGAGGGTTGCGAGGACCTCGTCCAGTGAATCAACATCTGGAAGGAATGGAGCGAGTGCAGGGAGATCTGCTGTTGTGTTGAGGCCCAACTTCTCCAAGAAATAGGAAGTAGTCCGGTAAAGGGTTGCTCCAGTCTCTTGCTCTGTTCCGGATTCTTCCACGAGACCACGGGTTACCAGGGTCTTCATAACCGCTTCAACATTGACTCCACGGATGGCAGATACTCGAGCCCTGGAGATTGGTTGGCGATAGGCGATGACCGCGAGAGTCTCCAAGGCGGCCTGGGTAAGGCGGCTCTGTTGACCATCGAGAACAAACTTCTCCACTAACGGCGAGAGCTCTGGGTGGCTGTAGAAGCGCCAACCGCCTGCCACGTGACGAAGCTGGAAGCCACGTTGCTCCTCTTCGTACCCAGCAGCCATCTCAAGCAGTAGCTGGGAGATCTCCTCGGTTGGTACTTCAATGATCTGGGCTAAGACGAGCTCTGCAAGCGGCTCATCGACGACCATCAGGATCGCCTCAATAGATCTCTTGACTTCTTCTTTAGACATTTATTCCTCTTCTGTCTCGGAATCAACAACTACTGGAGGGAGGTCAAACTCGTCGCTCACGGTAACTTCGCCGGTTGCGCTACCTACCCAGGTAACCTGGAGCTCGCCTAGGGCGATGACTTGTTCAAAACGGAGAACGCCCTCGCGGTAAAGCTCTAAGAGGGCGAGGAAACGGGCTACAACGACAAGTGTCGACTCCGCATCAGAGATGAGAGATCTAAAGCTGGTACGGCCAGAGGTGCGAAGCGAGTCAACAATCTTGACAGCCTCTTCGCTGACGCTGACGAGAGGGCGATGAATATGCTCGATGGAGAGGGTCTGCTCGACCTTTGGTGAGAGAACCCGTTGAGCAATCGCTGCAAAGCGCTCTGCCCCCACCCCAATCAGCACCTCAGGCAGGAGTTGGGCAAAGTGTGGCTCAAGGGCAACGGTTCGAGGGAAGGATTTGGTATTGAGATCGATTCTCGAATTAAAGATCGCAGCGATCTCTTTAAATGCTCGATACTGAAGAAGTCGGGCGAAGAGGAGATCTCGAGCCTCAAGAAGGGCGAGATCGCCTTCATCCTCGACTTCGCCAGATGGCAACAGACGCGCCGCTTTGAGGTCGAGAAGGGTTGCAGCGACCACGAGGAACTCGGTGGTCTCATCGAGATCCCAGCCATCCTCAGAGCCTTCTAGAGTCCGTATATAGGCGATGAAGTCATCAGTGACAACGCCTAGCGCAACCTCTGTGACATCCATTTTGTGGCGTGAGATCAGCTGCAAGAGGAGGTCAAAAGGGCCATCAAAATTTGTGAGATGGACTGAAAAACCATTGTTTTCCGCTACTTCTGGGGACGTCAGATCAGATCCTTCGACCTGCGCAATCTCGTCCATGGGTGAACCGTACCCATTCGGGCTTGCCTTTTCGAATACACGCGCCATAGAGTCCCGCCATGGCTAAAGTTAATTCGCAGGTTTCTCGCTTCGACGCTAAGTCGACAAATCGCGATGAAGAGCTTGCGCAGACATCTGTTCTCCTTGGCAACGCTCCGCTCACCATCCCTGATGTCTTTGCTGCGCCAGTCGAAGGTCCAGCCAAAGTAATCTCAATCGTCAATCAAAAAGGTGGCGTTGGAAAGACAACAACTACCATCAATTTAGGTGCCGCTCTTGCTGAGCTTGGCCGCCGAGTACTCCTCGTTGATTTCGATTCACAGGCTTCCATGACAATCGGTCTTGGTATTAAGCCTTACGAGAATGAGCAATACAACTCAATTTGGTACCTACTCAATGACCCGCAAGCAGATATCCATGATGCGATCCTGAAATCGAACGTTCCGGGTATGGATTTCATACGTGGTCACGAAGATATGGCAGCCGCTGAAGCTCGCTTCGTCTCTGAAATTGCAAAGGAGCATAAGTTAAGAAAACTCCTCGCTCCGGTGATCAATGAGTACGACGTCATTTTGATCGATTGTTCACCTTCACTTGGAACGCTGACTGTTAATGCTTTAACTGCATCAGCCGGCGTCATCATCCCGATGGAATGTGAGTACTTCGCAATCCATGGTCTCGCCTTGGTCAAGAGCACTATTCAAACCATCAAGGAGAACACCAATCCAGCTCTCCATATCGATGGGATTCTCGCTACGAGATTTGATCGGAAGACAGCACACTCTCGCGAGGTTCTTGAGCTCATCGCCAATCAATTCCCTAATGAAGTTTTCGACACCATCATCGCCCGCACGATCCGCTTCTCTGAATCCACATCACAAGGCGAGCCAATCACGACCTTTGCCAGCAGTTCAGTAGGTGCGATGTCCTATCGCAGATTAGCTCGTGAATTAATTAGCCGAGGAGGCAGCAAATGAGCAGACGCGTACAACTTCCTGGAGCCGATGAGCTATTCCGTCAATCGACAACTTTGAGTGCGGTTCCTAATGCAGCCCCTGTGGCACCTGAGGATGTTCCAACCGCTCCAATGGCGACGGCTGCAAAGAAGTCAGTGCGTCAAACTCCACGCCGTCGGACAAATACCTTTGATCGCTCGCCAAGTGGGCGTGAACGCCACGATGAGAAGATCACTGTCTATCTATCCCCTGATGAACTTTATGATCTTGAGCAAGCACGTCTCGCACTCCGCGGCGATCTAGGGTTAGCGGTAGATCGCGGTCGCATTGTTCGTGAATCTCTTGCGATCATCATTGCCGATCTTGAATCTAAGGGTGATCAATCCATTATCGCCCGTCGTTTACGCGGCAGATAATTTGCAGGTAATTTACCGAGCTCGAGGATGGGCATCGGCATAACTTTCTCGTAGCCGATCTATCGTCACCAAGGTGTAAATCTGCGTTGTCGTTACTGACGAGTGGCCGAGCAATTCCTGAACAACTCGGATATCAGCTCCGCCATCCAATAGGTGTGTAGCAAATGAGTGGCGCAAAGAGTGAGGAGTGACGTGTTCATGAATTCCAGCTCGCGAAGCAGCATCAGAGATGATCGTCCAAGCGCTCTGCCTGCTCAATTGGGTGCCCCGGGTATTTAGGAAGAGAGATTGCACCCTCCTCTCCCCTGCCAACGCCGGTCGAACGCGAACGAGATATTGATCGAGTGATTTCTGGGCGTATTTTCCGACTGGAACTACCCGCTCTTTTCCACCTTTGCCTTTTAACCTAATCGCAAGATCATCTGAATCACCGAGCTTGGAGATATCGCTGAGCGTTAACGAGATGATCTCCGATACGCGTCCTCCCGTTGCATACAACAATTCAATAAGAGCAACATCCCGTAGCGAGTTAACTTCTCCTTCGCGATAAGCATGCGCGACCAGTGATTCAATATCGACGATTGATAGCGCCTTCGGTAGCCGCTTGGGGATCTTCGGCGGATTGAACTCTTTGATGGGGTTGAGAAAACCAGCTTCAGAAGATGCGAAGCTATAGAAGTTTCGGAGTGCGACCACGGCTCGAGAGATCGAACTCTCCGCGAGCGGCCTACCCCCGCCCTTGCCACGGAGATGGGCGACATACTCTTGAAGATCTTGCGTCGTGAGTGAGTCGAAGGAGATCCCGTGCTCTTCTATGTAAGCAACAAAACGGCTTAGGTCTCGCTCATAAGCGCTCGTTGTATTTCGAGCAAGTCCCTTTTCAACTCGAAGGTGCGCGATGTACTCCCGAAGAAGTTGATCAGCGCTCTTCATGGCCCTTCTTCAGACCCTGTGCGATAGCTGCCTCGATCAATCCAACGAAGAGTGGATGGGGACGAGTTGGGCGAGAGCGAAGTTCTGGGTGCGCTTGAGTTCCAACATAGTAAGGATGTGTGGACTCTGGAAGTTCGACAAATTCCACCAAATGTTGATCAGGGGATAGACCTGAGAACTTCAGCCCTGTGGCAGCAATCTGATCACGGTACTTATTGTTTACCTCGTAGCGGTGTCTATGTCGTTCCTCAATCTGACCGGAACCGTAGACGCGAGCAACGATAGAACCTTGCTCAAGAACTGCTGGATAGAGGCCAAGGCGCATCGTTCCGCCCATATCCCCTTGACCGGCGACGATCGCTTCCTGTGATGCCATTGTTGCGATCACTGGATCGCTCGTCTCAGGATCGAACTCCGCCGAGCTAGCATGAGTAAGGCCAGCAAGAGAGCGAGCTGCTTCAATCACCATACATTGCAATCCTAGGCAGAGACCTAGAGTTGGAATCTTATTTTCACGAGCATAGGTAAGTGCTCCAAGTTTGCCTTCGATACCACGCACACCAAACCCACCAGGAACGCAGATGGCATCCACATCTCTGAGATTCTCCGCCGCCCCTGCTGGTGTTTCACAATCATCGGATGGAATCCACTTGATATGTATCTTTGCATCGTTGGCGAAGCCGCCGGCTCGAAGTGCCTCAGTTACCGAGAGATAGGCATCTGGGAGATCAACATACTTACCAACGAGACCGACAGTGACATGGTGCTTGGGATGATGGACCTTCTTGAGTAGGTCATCCCACTCTCCCCAAACAACCTCACCGGCATTAAGGCCAAGTCGACGTACGACATAACTATCGAGCCCCTCAGCATGAATAACCTTAGGGATATCGTAAATAGAAGGAGCATCTACAGCGGCAACAACTGCTTCTTGATCGACGTCGCACATCGCTGAAATTTTGCGCTTCACCGAATCTGGAATCTCGCGATCAGAGCGAATAACAATTGCATCTGGAGCGATACCGATAGAGCGGAGTGCTGCAACTGAATGCTGTGTTGGCTTTGTCTTCAATTCACCAGAAGGTCCGATATAGGGAACGAGCGAGACATGGAGATAGAAGACATTATCGCGCCCAACATCCTGACGTATCTGACGGGCAGCTTCTAAGAATGGAAGGGATTCAATATCGCCGACTGTTCCACCAACCTCAGTAATAACGAGATCGATATCTGGTCCAGCCATAGAGCGGATACGCTCTTTAATCTCATTGGTGATGTGCGGAATGACTTGAACGGTATCGCCGAGATATCCTCCGCGACGTTCCTTTGCAATGACATTTGAGTAAACCTGACCCGTCGTCACATTTGCCGAGCCCAAAAGGTTACGATCGAGGAAGCGCTCGTAGTGGCCGATATCCAAGTCGGTCTCGGCACCGTCATCTGTCACAAAGACTTCACCATGCTGGAAGGGATTCATCGTTCCCGGGTCCACATTGAGATAGGGATCTAACTTCTGCATCGTGACGCGGACTCCGCGGGATGAGAGAAGGCGACCGAGGCTTGAGGCGGTCAGACCCTTTCCAAGACTTGAGGCTACGCCCCCGGTGACAAAGAGATGCTTGGTTACATGAGGGCTGGTCATGGAGCGCTAACTTATCACTAAGCGGAGCGAGATTTTTGTACCAGTTCCAGGAGCTCGGCAGCGTGTTCTTGTGCGCTCTGCGATTGCGATTGACCCGAGAGCATTCGAGCGATCTCGACCTTACGATCCTCGAGATTGAGCGCCCTCACATCGCTAGCGCTCACGGAGCCGCTCTGATCCTTCTGAACAACGAGATGGTGATCTGCCCACACGGCTACCTGGGCCAAGTGGGTGACTACGATCACCTGCGAATTTTGCGAGAGCGCCTGCAATCTACGTCCCACTTCGACGGCTGCGGCTCCGCCTACTCCGGCATCCACCTCATCGAAGATATAGGTTCCAATGGGCGAGTTCTGCGCTAAGACGACTGCCACTGCGAGCATGACCCGAGAGCTCTCTCCACCACTTGCCACCTTTGCAAGCGGTAATGGGTTTGAACCCTTGTGACCGGCAAAGAGGAAGTTCACATCATCAAGACCCGTCGATGAATAATCGGAGAAATTCGATCCTTCACGAGTAATAACTTCACAGATGAGCGCCGCACTTGGCATAGAGAGGCTATGAATCTCCTTGGTTACGAGCTCTGAAAGTTTTGCAGCACCGCCAACGCGCTTCTTTGTTAATAGATCGGCAGCACTCTTTAACTGGCTAAATTTATCTCTCTGCTCCAACTCCAATTCTGCAATACGACTCTCTCCCCCAGTGAGATCGGCGAGGCGCTCTTTCGAGTTCTCAAATCGAGAGATTAATTCCGCAAGCGCCTGGTCGCGATCGCTTCCAATTCCGAATTTTTTTATGAGGCTATTGATCGAAGCCTTGCGCTCTTGCAGATATTCAAATCGCGCAGGGTCTGCTTCAAGCCTTGATAAGTACGAGAGTAGATCACTCACTACATCCGTGAGATCCAGAACAATCTCGGAAAAGCCATCGATCTGCGGTTCGAGACTCTGATCTTTGCCTCGGAGTGAATCGAGCAATTTTTTAGCGCTCTTTATGGTGCTTGTAACAGGACGGTCCTCATCCTCGAGGAGATTAAGAACAGACGTAACGGTTGAATGTAAATCCTCGACACTGCCAAGTCTGGTTAATTCTTGTTCAATTGCGCTTAATTCATCAGCGACCGGGAGTACCTTTGAGAAGGCATCCGTGAAGTTCTTGAGAGCCTCAATCTCTTGATCGGCCTTCTTTCCTTGTTCGCGCAACTCTCTGATACGTGCATCGAGTTCGCGATACTCTTCGAGAACTCGCTGATATGCCGAAAGTTCGGCTGAGGATTGAACGAAGAGATCAAGCAACTCTCTCTGAACTGAGCTCTTCAGCAATCGAGCATTATGTGATTGACCATGAATTTCGATCAGTTCAGTTGCGAGTTCTCCAGCACGATTCGCGGTCGAGAGCGCACCACCGATATTGACGCGTGATTTGCCTTCCGCGCTTACTGTTCGAGCGAGAATTAATTCGTTATCGGGGAGATCCTCCCCCTCATCAACCATGCTCTCTGCAAGAGTCGGTGCTACATGAAACCTGGCCGAGACAATTGAACGATCCGCTCCCGTACGCACCAAGTCAGCATCTGCCTTCGCACCCAAGACAAGTCCCAGCGCGGTGAGCACCATCGTCTTACCAGCGCCAGTTTCACCAGTAAGAACTGTTAAACCGGGAGAAAATTCAACGGTAGCGCTCTCAATCACACCGAGATTTCGAATAGAGATCTCTTCTAAAGAAGATCTCTCAACTCTGCCGCTATCACTCACCACGCCAGCCTTCAATCGGCAATTTAAACTTTGCCACAAGGCGATCTGTGAAAGCGCCGCCATCGAGATGAACTAACTCAATGGAGTAATTCTCTCGAGAGATGGTTACTCGGTCGCTCTTCTCAACTGCAAAGGTTCGCATTCCATCTGCCGAGAGATGGGCGCTCGCAGATTCGAGATCGATGGCTATTGTTGAATCTGGTGAGATCACCATGGGGCGCGAGTACAAAGCGTGCGCAGCGAGGGGTAGGAAGACGATTGCGTTTACCTCTGGCCATACAACTGGGCCTCCGGCCGAGAAGGCATATGCAGTTGAACCCGTTGGCGTAGCAGCGATAACCCCATCGCAGCCCCACCGAGAGAGCGGTCTACCATCAATCTGCACAAAAAGCTCAACCATCTGGGCATCGCTTCTACCAAGAGTTACCTCATTGAGCGCCCAGCCACTCTCAACGATCTTCCCACGACGTTCCACCGAATAGTGGAGAACTAAGCGAGATTCACCTTGGTAGGAGCGTTCTGATACTCCTTGGACAATCCGCTCAATTGTTGGCCGTTCAATCTCAGCAAGAAAACCAACGTTGCCCATATTGATGCCAAGGATAGGAATCTGGCGATGTTGTACTAATTCCGCAGCTCGCAAAATTGTGCCATCGCCGCCAAGGACGATCGCGATTTCAACCTCGGAGATATCTCCAAGTGGTGAGACATGAGGAAGTGCTTGCGGATATTGCGAGACGACTTTGAACCCCGCGTTCGTCAGGGCACTAGCAAGATCGATGGCGAATTTGGCAGCTTCAGATTTCGTTGGGTGAATGACTAAGAGAACAGAGCGATCCTTCATTTATTGAGGCCCTTCTGAGATAGCGAGATCGAGCGCTGCATCGGAAATTTCATCGCTACCCCGTCTTAGCCATAAGAAATATTCAACGTTCCCACTGGGTCCAGGCAGTGAACTCGCAACTACACCTGAACATCCCAATCCCATATCGTAAGCAGCATCAGCGACATCCTTTACAGCCGCTTTTCGTAGCGCGGGATCTCGCACCACACCGCCCGCGCCTAATTTTTCGCGTCCAACCTCAAATTGAGGCTTTACCATGACGAGAAAATCTGCGTGGGTTCGAGTCACGGATACCAATGCAGGCAGAACGAGTGATAGCGAGATGAAACTCAAATCTGCAACGACGAGATCTACTGGGTCGACAATCTGCTCAATTGTCAGATGACGGACATTCGTTCGGTCAAGGACAGTTACTCGTTCATCCTGTCGAATCTCCCACGCCATTTGGCCGTAACCCACATCGACTGCGACCACATGACCAACGCCTCGCTTCAAGAGAACATCAGTGAATCCGCCTGTTGAAGCTCCTGCATCAAGAGCGCGACGACCCTCAACAACGATCTCTGGAAATGCATCGAGCGCTCCAGCTAACTTATGTCCACCGCGAGAGACATAATCATCTCTCTCCCCTGCAATCGTGATAGAGGTCTCTGCATCCACTTGGGTCGCCGGCTTACTCGCTGGAATACCGACAACTAAGACAGAGCGAGATTCAATGAGATCAGCTGCATGTTCACGAGAGCGCGCCAATCCTCTGCGGACCAACTCTGCATCGAGACGCGTCTTCATGGAAGTTCGTTAGAGTCCATCAATAGCAGTGAGTGCACGTTCTAACTCTGCGTGGATCGCATCATATTCAGCGACGTGGCTATTCAACTCTTTCTCCTGGATGCTCGTGATCCGATCTCTGATCGCATCTATCGAAGTAGATTGGCTTGCGCCATCAAAGATCTGTGAGTCACCGTGAATGTCCATGGCTATACCGTACCTAAAAAGGGCTGATCCACGCTTACCTGACACAGGAAGGCGATCTTTACAGCTTCGTAATTGAGAGAGCCTCTACCTGCCAACGGCTCGCAAGTCCGCTCGGCGCCTGCCAGAAGCGTCTACGAACCGCCCCTTGCACCTCTACCCAACTCTCCGCCTTCAACGAGAGCGCAGATTTTCTCGCGCTCGCACTCCACGCCGCGATATCTAAGGTATCTACCTCTCGCTTCTTACTTCGAGAGATCGAGCGTTCTACAACAACTCGGAATTCAACGACCTTATCTCCGCTGGGAAGTTCACGACTTACCGCTGGTGCACTTACTCGACCCACGAGAAGAACTTCATTGCACGGTTCAAACTCTTCCACCTCTACTGAACTCTTTGCAGGATCCTTCTTCATTACCTACTCCAATCCCCGTTGTTGATCATTCACATGGTTCCCACTGAACCCATGGATAACCGTGAGGATAGAAAGTGATTCACAGATACAAAATTCAAGAAGGTGCAACCTGTGTAAAAGATTGAGTGTGGACATAAAAAAAAGAGCACCTGCTCAACTCACAATGTGAGGAACAAGTGCTCTTTATAAATGATGTCCGGCGGCGATCTACTCTCCCACAAGGTCCCCCTTGCAGTACCATCGACGCTGAGAGGCTTAGCTTCCGGGTTCGGAATGGGACCGGGCGTTTCCCTCTCGCTATGGCCGCCGAAACTCTTTCGAGTTGGCTAAGACACTACGATAGAAATATGTAGTTGTCCCCGACCGTAACTCGGGAACCACACAGTGAACGCGAACAAAAATTATTGTTGTAGTTAAATCCTCGGCCTATTAGTACCGGTCAGCTACATCCATCGCTGGACTTCCACTTCCGGCCTATCAACCCAGTGGTCTCCTGGGGGCCTTACCTGATAAATCAGTGAGAAACCTAATCTTGAAGCGAGCTTCCCGCTTAGATGCTTTCAGCGGTTATC
>DAINZB010000015.1:0-3329 GCA_036749135.1 Candidatus Nanopelagicaceae bacterium
CTCATTTAGGCAGTCGCATCAATCGTTGCAGAGCCAACAACACGATCTTCGTCGTAGATAACCAATCCCTGGCCGGTAGCAAGACCAAAGAGCGGTTCATCAAGAATGGCTGAGATGGTCGCGCCATCTGTTGTGTAGGTACATGACAATGGTTGACCGTGAGCGCGAACCTGCGCATATCCTCTATGAGCAATACCCGTCGCTGGAATGGGACCGCACCAGATCGCCTTCTCGCCAGAGATAGAGGTAACGGCAAGCGATTCTTTTGTACCGACAACTACCGTATTTGAGACGGGTTCAATCTTAAGAACATAACGTGGGACTCCGCCATCCGCAGGGACAGTGAGATTGAGACCACGACGTTGTCCGATCGTGTAGGTATAGGCGCCTTGATGCTCACCGAGCTTATTCCCATCTTCATCAACGATCGGGCCTGTCGCTGTTCCAAGTCGATCATGAAGCCACCCGGCATTATTTCCAGATGGAACAAAGCAGATATCGTGGCTATCAGGTTTATTGGCTACGTAGAGACCGCGACGCTTCGCCTCTTTCCGAACTTCTTCTTTATGTGTATCCCCGAGCGGGAACATTGCGCCATCGAGTTGTTCTTTATTAAGGACAGCAAGAACATAACTTTGATCTTTCAGCGGATCTTCTGCGCGATGCATGGTGCGGCCCAGATCAGTCTCGCGCATCTGCGCATAGTGGCCGGTGACTACAGCATCAAAGCCAAGTGCCTTTGCACGGTCAAGTACAGCGGCGAATTTGATCTTCTCATTGCAGCGAAGACAAGGATTAGGAGTGCGACCGGCCGCGTATTCGCTTAAGAAGTTCTCGACAACACCATCGTGGAACTCTTCTGCCATATCCCAGATATAGAAAGGAATCCCGATCACATCCGCAGCGCGACGCGCATCGTGCGAATCTTCAATCGTGCAGCAACCGCGAGCACCGGAGCGATACTTCTGAGGATTGCTGGAAAGCGCGAGATGCACGCCAACTACTTCATGGCCTTGCTCAACTGCGCGAGCAGCAGCAACGGCAGAGTCAACCCCGCCCGACATTGCTGCAATGACCTTCATGATGGCTCCTTGTTTTAATTTCGCGCGAGCGCTGCTCGAGCTCGATCAACGACCGATTCAATAACTGATGCTAAGTGGTCGATCTCATCTCGAGTATTACTGCGTCCTAGTGAGAAGCGTAGTGAAGAGCGGGCATCTTTCTCGGAGATCCCCATTGCCAAGAGCACATGGCTCGGGCGAGGTACGCCTGCGCTACACGCTGATCCGGTCGATGACGCGATTCCCTCTGCGTCGAGCAGCAAGAGCAGACCATCACTCTCCGTTCCTGGGAAGGTGATATTTGCGATGCCAGGTAGCGATGGTTCAACACCGCCATTGACTCGAATATCTGGCAACACTGCCTTCAGTGAATCGATCAAATACTTCCGCAGTTCGGTGATGTACGTGAAGTTCGCTTCCCGAAGTTCATTCGCGTAGACCGCAGCGGCAGCAAAGGAGACAATCGCTGGCGCGTTGAGAGTTCCGCTGCGAATATCTCGCTCTTGTCCCCCACCATGCAAGATCGGAGTGACATCAATCCCACGAGCAAGAATTAAGACTGAAACTCCAAGTGGTCCACCAATCTTGTGAGCGCTTAACGTTGCCGAGGTAACTCCGAGATCGTTGAAATTGAATTCAACCTTTGTAAATGATTGCACCGCATCGGTATGCACGGGAATATCTCCGGCAATCTCCACTACTTCTTGAATCGGCTGAATTGTGCCGACTTCATTATTTGAGTGCATGACTGCAATGAGCGCGATTCGTTCCCGATTCTTTTCGACAATATCTCTCAACGCTTCGAGATCAAGAACACCATCGCCGCTCACCGGAACTTGGATGATATGTGCGCCTTCATGCTCCTCGAGCCATTCAACTGGATCGAGAACTGCATGATGTTCAAAGGCGGAGATAACTATTACATTTCGAGTTGGATCTTCACTTCTGCGTTTCCAGAAGAATCCCTTGATAGCTAAGTTATTAGATTCAGTACCAGATCCCGTGAAGATAATCTCGGACGGGCTACATCCAGCGATCCGAGCAAGGCTCTCACGTGCTTCCTCAACATCCTTGCGAACTGATCTGCCTTGGGTATGAAGACTCGAAGCATTTCCGAGTTGGGCGATCTGCTTGTTGAGCGCCTCGATCGCAGCTGGCGACATGGGTGTGGTCGCAGCATGATCAAAGTACGAAGCCATTGGGGAAGTCTAGAACCTCCCTAGGCTTTCTTCGCCGTGACCCCTTGTGTTGCTTGAGGAAGGACGGTGAAGAGATCGCCTACAACGCCAAAATCGGCGACATCGAAGATTGGTGCTTCAGGGTCCTTATTAATGGCGACGATCGTCTTTGAGGTCTGCATTCCTGCACGATGTTGAATCGCACCCGAGATACCTGCAGCGACATAGAGCTGTGGGCTCACAGTCTTTCCAGTCTGACCTACTTGATGAGAATGTGGATACCAACCCGCATCTGTTGCAGCTCGAGAGGCTCCCACTGCTGCGCCAAGAGAATCTGCAAGCGCTTCAACGGGTGCGAAATTGCCATCAGTTCCTTTGCCACCAGAGACCACGATCGCTGCCTCAGTAAGTTCTGGCCGCCCACCTTTGACCGCCGGTGAAACTGAGAGAACCTGTGCCTTATCGCGACCGTCGTAGTTCACTGCGAACTCTTCGCTCGCAGGTGCACCACTTCCGGCGATCGCTTCAATGGAGTTTCCGCGAATCGTAACGATCGAAGTTCCGTGGGTGACAGTTGAATGAACTGTGGTCGAGCCACCAAAGACCGATTGAGTTGCAATGAGTTCGGCATCGAGATCGATCGCATCTGTAATCAATCCGGAGTCGCTCTGAACAGCAAGTCGACCGGCGATCTCTTTTCCACGCGCCGTGGAAGCGATGAGAACTACCGATGGGCTCTCTTTCGCAATGACTTGTGCAAGGGCGGTTGCAGTTGCACCGGTTGAGAACTTCTCAAACTCAACACCAGTACATGTAATGACTTTATCGACCGCAAGTGAAGCAAGTTGTGGAGATAAGGCAGCGGCATCAGAGCTACAGATAACTGCAGTTACTGAACCAATTCTCTTACCAAAGGTCGCCAACTCTGCTGTTGCTTTGGTGACCTTACCTGCGATGCTATCGACAAGAATAAGTGCGCTACTCATATCAATTTCCGTTCTGCTAAGAAGCTCACCAGTTGATCTCCACCAGTGCCATCGTCAACAACTTTGATTCCTGCACCACGCGCAGGTCGAGGAAGAGCATCCTT
>DAINZB010000015.1:3429-16996 GCA_036749135.1 Candidatus Nanopelagicaceae bacterium
GTAGCGAGCGCATCTGATCCAGCAAGCGCTTCATCGCTCACGAGAATTGCATCATCGACGCCCATAGAGAGCGCTTTTCGAAGTGCTTCACTCGCACGTTCTGGTCCCATTGAGATCACTGTGATGGTGTGGCCACTTCCCTCACCTGCTTCACCAGTAGGTGACGATGCCTCAACGAGTTTGAGTGCAGCTTCGACGGCATACTCATCGAGATCATTGAGCACGGCATCTACGCCGGCGCGATCGAGGCGACCATCGGCAGACATCTTCTTCTCGGCCCATGAATCTGGGACCTGCTTTACGCATACAGCGATCTTCATAGCCCTATGTTACTCATGAGTAAGTCCGAATTGCACCTGTTCACCTACCCTTCAACGACACGTAACCTCAATCACAAGTTGAGGCTTTCTCGCTCCCCGACTATCTCGTACATGAGAATCGGGATCGTGACGGAGAGCTTTCTCCCGCAGGTAAATGGGGTAACAAACTCTGTCCTGCGCGTCCTCGAGTTCCTCGAGAGCCAGGGCCACCAAGCGATGGTGATCGCGCCAGAGAGCGCAGGTGGACCTACCGAGTATCACGGCCACCGCATTAAGCGAGTCCCGGCTATCCCTGTTCAATCGCTGCTTCCCATCGGACTTCCCATTGCGATGCCTACCCGCAAACTTGAGTACTTAATCGATGGCTTCGCTCCTGATGTCCTCCACCTAGCATCGCCATTCGCACTCGGTGGTTACACCGCACGTATCGCCAAGCGGCTACAGATTCCTACCGTCTCCATCTATCAGACAGATCTCGCTGGCTTTGCTCGGCATTACGGCGCAACGATCGCTCAGAATTCTCTACGCAAGATCGTAGGAAAGATCCACTCCAATACCAACCGCACTCTCGCGCCGTCACGTTCGGCATGTCTCGAACTTGCTTCCCAAGGCGTTGAAAATATTCATCTCTGGCGCCGGGGCGTAAACACAACTCTCTTCAATCCGATGCAACGAAACTTTGAACTGCGTAATCGTTGGGGAGCCAATAACAAATTAATCATTGGATATGTCGGTCGCCTTGCTAACGAGAAGCGCATCTCTGATTTAGCGATCTTAGATCGCGATCCACGAATTCAACTCATCCTTGTTGGTGAAGGCCCAGCAGAAGCGAAGCTGGCTCGTGAACTTCCTAACGCGATATTCGCCGGATTCCAAACTGGAAATGATTTGGCTGCACATTACGCAAGCTTTGATCTTTTTATCCATCCTGGTCCTAATGAAACCTTCTGTCAGGCAGTGCAAGAGGCCTTAAGTTCTGGCGTTCCATGCATCGTGCCAACCACAGGTGGACCAGCGGATCTCGTCACCACCCAAGCAACTGGTTACATTCTTCATACTGATCGCCCACAATCTCTCATGGCTGCGGTCAATAACTTTATCGAGCGCGATGATCGAGCTGAGATGCAACTGATGGCACGTCACTCAGTCGTAGAGCGCACCTGGTCAAAGGTCAACAATCAATTGATTAGCCACTATCAAGCAGTCATCAATGAAGGTGTGACTCAGAGCGCAGAGATCGGTGTCGCATGAGAATCGTCCACGTAGCCAATTTTTACGGTCCAAACTCTGGCGGTATCAAGACAACGCTCCATGAACTTGGCCGTGGCTACCTTCGTTATGGCCATGAATTTATCTACATCGTCCCTGGTGTGAATAACCACAGCGAAATGACGCAATATGGCTACAAGATCACCCTTCCCAGTGTGATGCTCCCTGGTAGCGGCGGTTATCGAGTTATTCGCAATAACCGCGAACTGAAGAAGATTATCGCCTCACTCAATCCTGATGCGATCGAGATCTCTGATCGCTTCACACTTCGCGGTATCGGTCTCTGGGCAAAGCGTGAAGGTATTCCCACGGTCGTCTTTAGCCATGAGACCCTCCGAGGACTTGCTCAGCGATTCCTTCCATCCTGGCTGCCCCTGAATTCACTCGTGGATTGGCACAATCGTCGGCTCTCTCAGTCATTTGATCACGTTGTTGCAACGACGGAGTTTGCCGCGAAAGAATTCCGCGAGCTTGCGACTCCAAATATCGTCAAGATTCCATTGGGCGTTGATCTCGAAACTTTTACTCCTGCAAATCGCTCCTTGCGATTGCGGTCTGAGTTACTCCAGGGCTCACAACTTCTTCTGGTTCATTGCGGTCGCCTCTCCCCCGAGAAAGAACCACAACGTTCTATCGAAGCACTTGAAAAGTTGATTGCGGATGGCATAGATGCTCGGCTTGTCATCATCGGTAATGGACCACTTTGGTCAAAGCTTCGAGAACGCTCTGCTGGATTACCTGTCGATATGTTGGGTTACGTTGCAGATCGCAAGCGCGTCTCTGCGATCTTGGCATCGGCAGATATCTCGCTTGCACCTGGGCCGCTCGAAACATTCTGCCTCTCTGCTCTTGAATCTCTCGCGAGTGGCACTCCAGTAGTTGCATCTCAGAGTTCTGCAGTTGGTGAATTCCTCCGCCATGCCGAGAAGAATCCTGCGGGAGCAATTGCCGAAGATAATGGTGCAGCATTCGCAGCCGCTATTGAAAAGCTCGCCTTCCGTCCCGCGCTCCGTAAAGTTGCACGAGGATCTGCCGAGCGCCTTCCATGGGATTCCACCGTTACCCTCATGATGCAGCTCCATGGGTTAGAAGTTATTGGTAGCCATGCACCAAGCGCATCAACAAAGCGAAAGTTGCGCATCGCATCATGACGATGATCCTGCCATCGCTTACCTTCACGGTGATAGGTGACAGCGCCGCCTTTGGCACCGGTGATCTCGATGAGAATGGCAATCCTCGCGGCTGGGGTTATTACCTCTCCCAAGTCTTCAAAGATCCAACTTCATACTTCAACTTTTCGCGGCCAGGGGCGCAATCCTCAGAAGTTCGTCGCGTGCAATTAGAGAAGGCGCTCGACACAGAGCCAGATATTTGTGCAGTGATCTGCGGTGGCAATGACATGCTCCGCAATGGTTTTAGTCCGCAAGAGCTCCATCAGAATTTAACCGAAACCTGTCGCGAACTCATGGCGCGGGGATCTGAAATTCTCATGGTCCAACTCCATGATCCCAACGAACTGCTTCGTATCCCTCGCCTCTTAAAGCGCGTCATCCGTCGTCGCGTCGATGCTGTCAACGCCGTATACGAGAAGGTCGCTCAAGAACTTGATGTCATTTTGATTCGCACCAGAAATATTCCAAATGTCCACGATACAAAGAATTGGCATATTGATCGCATGCACCCTGGCCCATTCGGTCATCAGCTCTTAGCTCGAGAGATGGCAGCGGCGCTACAAAGCCGTGGATGGGACCTCTCCCTCCCTGATATTCGGGACCGAGATAATGAAACTCGCCGCGAGAAGATTCTGTGGCTCATTAAAAATGGAACTCCGTGGTTCTTGAAGCGCTCAGTGGATCTTCTCCCTGCGGCGCTGATACTGATGGCATGGGAGCTCTGCAAAGTTATCCGTGAATTGATATCGAAATAACATCTCGTTTACATCCACCCGCTACTCTCTGACCCATGCAACCCGCCGATAAGCGCTACCTAGGGGCAGGCCTTACCGCTGAAGGTTGCAACTTCGCTATCTGGGCAGCTGCCGCTGATGCCGTGGAGCTATGCCTCTTCGATGATGTAAACGGTAAAACTATTGAGACTCGTTATGCGCTCGGCCATCGTGATGGGCCAATCTTCCACGGCTATCTCAAGGGAATTAAAGCTGGCCAACGATATGGGTATCGCGTCTATGGTCCTTGGGATCCTGAGCATGGCTGGCGATTTAATCCCAACAAACTTTTGATCGATCCTTATACGCATCGACTCACCGGAGCGATGGACTATGTGCCAGAAATTTATGGCCATACCGCAACCGACCTCTTGGGTACTGGCGACATAACTGTTCAGGATCAGCGCGATAGTGCTGGCCATGTTCCTTACTCTGTTGTCACTGAAATTCACGTCCCGCATGTCAATCGCCTCAATACCCCTTGGCGCGAGACGGTCGTTTATGAAGCGCATGTTCGTGGCCTCACACAATTCAATGACGCTATCCCAGAACATGAACGTGGCACCTATAAGGCGCTCGGCCACGAGAGCACCATCCATTATCTGCGCAATCTCGGACTTACGGCTCTAGAACTTCTTCCTATTCACGCCTTCGAATCTGAGCCATTTGTTCATTCCCGTGACCGGATGAATCACTGGGGTTACAACGCAATCGCATTTAGCGCCCCACACAATCCTTACGCCGCGACGAGTGATCCAGTCTCAGAGCTTCAAGAGGCCGTTGCAAAACTGCATGATGCTGGAATCGAAGTCATTCTCGATGTTGTGTACAACCACACAGCAGAAGGAGGACCAGGTGGCCCAACACTTTCGTGGCGAGGCATAGATAGCAAGGCCTTCTACCGTAGGTCGAGTGGTGACAACTACATCGATTACACCGGCTGCGGAAATACGGTTGATACTCGCCGGCCATTTGTCCATCGAATGATAATCGACTCGTTACATTTCTGGTCTGAAGTCATTGGCGTTGACGGTTTTCGATTCGATTTAGCGACCGCGCTTGCTCGCACCGAAGATGGAATTTTGACGAACTCTTCATTGATGATGGCGATAACAAGTGACCCAAAGCTTCGCGACCGCAAACTCATTGTCGAACCATGGGATATCGGCGGCTATGCGCTCGGAGATTTCCACCACCCTTGGCGCGAATGGAATGACCACTATCGCGACTCCATGCGCCAGTTTTGGCTCGTTAATCCATCGCGAAAATTCTCTGAAGGGGTTGGCGATGTTGCTTCCCGCCTCTCTGGTTCACATGACATCTTCTACTACCGCGGTCCAACATCATCTATAAACTTTCTGACCGCTCATGATGGCTTCACTCTGCGAGATCTCGTTAGCTATAACTCAAAGCACAACGAAGCAAATGGCGAAGATAATCGAGATGGAAACGACACGAATCGTTCCTGGAATCTCGGAACTGAAGGCCCAACTGACGATCAAGGAATCAAAACACTTCGATTACGACTACAGAAGTCGATGATGGCGACTCTTCTACTAAGCGCCGGCGTTCCCATGATCACCATGGGCGATGAAGTAAGCAGAACGCAATCTGGTTCGAATAATGCATATTCCCTACCTCGGCATGGAGATCTCACCGGTCCGGAAGCATTTAATGGTGGTTGGGCTCTGAACTGGAAACGAAGTGGTGATGAGGAAGAGATCTTTGAGACAACAAAGTTATTGATCTCCTTACGAAAGAAATACCTCTCACATGTCACGAAAGAATTCTTCACCGGAGAAATGGATCTGGGTACCAATCGAAAAGATTTGGCATGGTTTAGACGTAATGGCGATGAGATGACCGCTGAGGATTGGCAGGACCCGGGCCGCGATCATCTCGCCATGTTGGTTGAAGCTTCGATCGGTCAGGCGCTCTACGTTGTGCTGAATGCAGATTGGGAATCTGAGAGTTTCACGTTGCCGAGCGAAAAATGGGGCAACTCATTCCGCTGCATCTTTGACTCCTCAACCAGGATCCATGAGTTCGAACCACGTATCGAGCAACCAGGTGGCGTCACGAAGGTGAGCCCGCACACCGCTCAAGTTTGGCTCGTTAACCGCGACTAATTCACGCCAAGTTTTCGCCATGAAGTGGTTGAATACTCGGTAGTACGGCTCGGCAATCCGTAAACTTTCAGGCGTGCTAGCAGTTATCGCCCCAGGTCAGGGCTCTCAGACCCCCGGATTCCTTACCCCGTGGTTCGAATATTTCGACGCGATGGGCGATTCCTCGGCGAAACTTGTTGCAGGTTGGTCTGAGCGAGCTGGTGTCGATCTTCGCCACTTAGGGACAACGGCCGATGCTGACGAGATTAAAGATACGGCGAAGGCACAACCACTCCTCGTTCTTGGCGGTCTTACTGGCGCCGGCGCACTTTTTGCGGGAAACGCTTCATCGATCTCGCTCTTTGCTGGGCATTCTGTTGGTGAAATCACCGCCGCAGCGATGGCTCAAGTTATTAATGGCGACGATGCAATCTCGCTCGTTGCCGCTCGTGGTCGTGAGATGGCAAAAGCTGCAGCTGGCTCAAATACGGGAATGTCGGCAGTACTCGGCGGCGAACGCGACGTAGTAGTCGCACATTTACTTTCATTGGGATTAACTCCAGCAAATGAGAATGGCGCAGGACAGATCGTGGCCGCTGGCACACTTGATGCACTTGCGAAACTTGCAGAGAACCCACCGGCAGGTGCACGCGTACGTCCGCTCGCAGTCTCTGGCGCATTCCATACCTCTGTTATGCAACCAGCCGTCACAGTTCTCGCAGAACTCGCTGCTGCGCTGACCGTCAATGCACCTTCTCATACTCTTCTCTCTAATAAAGATGGTGCGGCGGTCGCCGATGGGCGCGAAGTTCTCGACCGTATCGTTGGTCAGATTGCCGGGCCGGTCCGTTGGGATCTCTGCATGCAATCGATGGCAGATCTCGGAGTTACAGGAGTCATTGAGATGCCTCCTTCAGGAACGCTCGTTGGATTGATCAAGCGCGCACAACCGCAGATTGAGACATTTGCACTCAAGAGCCCTGAAGATCTTGATGCTGCTCGCACCTTCATTGCTAACCATGGTGGTAAGTAATGACTCTTATAAATAATCAGATCACACAGAATTCACGAATTCTCTCGGTTGGCGCATATCGTCCGAAGACTGTTGTGCCTAACTCTGAGATCGTTGGTCTCATCGACTCAACCGATGAATGGATCCAGCAACGCACTGGCATTCAAACTCGCCACCGCGCATTAGCTGATGAATCTCTCGTCGATATGTCAGTCGAAGCAGCAACTATTGCAATCAAGCGTGCAGGCATTACCGCTGACCAGATCGATTCCATCATCTTTGCCACGATCTCTTATCCATTCCAAGCACCAAGCGCTGCCACTGAACTAGCCGCTCGATTAGGGATCAACAAGGCCGCCGCCTTTGATATCTCTGCTGCTTGTGCTGGTTTCTCTTATGCCGTGGGAATGGCATCTGATGCCGTTCGCAATCGCACCGCGAAGTATGTGCTTGTTGTCGGTGGCGAGAAGCTCTCCGACTTCACCGATCCAACCGATCGCGCAACAGCATTTATCTTCGCTGACGGCGTCGGTGCAGTGATTGTCGGGCCATCTGATTCCGTGGGAATCGGGCCAACGATCTGGGGTTCAGATGTTCAAAATCGCGATGCAATCACGCTCGAACCATCATTCTTGGAATATAAGAATGGGAAGTCGATTGCAGATGTTGGTTGGCCAAATATCGCCCAAGAAGGCCAGCGGGTATTCCGTTGGGCGGTCTATGAGATGGCGCCCGTTGGTCGCCAAGCCATTGAGGCTGCAGGAATTACCGCGAATGACCTTGCTGCATTTATCCCCCATCAAGCGAATGAGCGCATTATCGATTCACTTGTAAAGTCGATGGGGCTCCCAGATACCGTTGAAGTAGCTCGAGATATCCGCACAACCGGAAATACCTCCTCTGCTTCGATACCGCTCGCGATGGATCGCCTCTTGACCGAGCACCCTGAACTTCATGGCAAGAACGCCCTGCTCATCGGTTTCGGAGCAGGACTTGTTTTTGCCGCACAGGTGGTGGAATTACCGCCACAACCGTAAAAACCAGTAATACAGTAAGAGAGCGAAAGCTCTAGCACGATCTCACAACAAGCAAGAAAAACAGAGAAAAGAGAAGAAAATGTCAGTAACACAAGCTGAAGTACTTGCAGGAGTAAAGGATATCGTCGTTGAGGTTGCAGGTATCGACCCAACAACAATCGAGATGGAGAAGCGCTTCAACGAAGATCTCGAAGTAGATTCACTATCAATGGTTGAGGTTATCGTTGCCGCTGAAGAGAAGTTCGGCGTCAAGATTCCTGATGAAGAAGTCACAAAGATGACAACTGTTGCAGATGCAGTCAACTTCATCGTTTCAGCAGCAAAGTAACTCTCCTTCTCTTTAAGAGGTATTCATGTCTAAAACACGCGTAGTTGTCACAGGGCTTGGCGCAACGACACCACTCGGTGGCGATGTCCCAACTACTTGGGAAGCCCTGCTCGCAGGTAAGAGCGGCGTTCGCACGCTTACTGAAGAGTGGGCCCAAGAAGCATCTGTGCAATTTGCTGCGCGTGTAGCAGTTGAACCATCTGAGGTGATGGAACGCGTTGAAATGCGTCGTCTCGATCGATCTGAGCAGTTCGCATTGATCGCGGCGCGCGAAGCGTGGAAGGATGCCGGCTCCCCCGATGTCGATAAGACTCGACTTGGAGTCGTCGTTGCATCAGGTATCGGCGGCGTCATCACCCTCTTGGATCAATATGACATCTTAAAAACTAAGGGTGCGCGCAGCGTTAGCCCACATACCGTCCCGATGTTGATGCCAAATGGACCATCGGCAAATGTTGGTCTAGAACTTCAAGCAAAAGCTGGTGTGCATACTCCAGTAAGTGCATGTGCCTCTGGTGCTGAAGCGATCGGCTATGCGATGGAGATGATCCGCACCGGACGTGCCGATATTGTCGTTACCGGTGGCGTTGAAGCTGCAATCCATGCACTTCCGATGGCTGGCTTTGCATCGATGAAGGCGCTCTCCACACGCAACGACGATCCCACGAAGGCATCACGTCCATACGATAAAGATCGCGATGGCTTTGTTCTCGGTGAAGGTGGCGGAGTCGTCGTCCTTGAATCCCTTGAACATGCACAGAAGCGCGGTGCAAAAATTTATGCAGAACTCGCAGGTCAGGGCCTCACATCAGATGGCTATCACATTGCAGCGCCTGATCCAGAGGGCACTGGCGTTACCCGTGCGGTGAAGTTCGCACTCGAAGATTCCGGTGTCAATCTCTCTGAAGTCGTTCACCTCAATGCTCACGCCACATCAACACCTGCGGGCGATGTTGCAGAAGCGAATGCCCTTGGCGCAGCGCTCGGTGAACATATCTCTCATGTTGCTGTTTCCGCGACCAAATCAATGACCGGCCACTTGCTTGGCGGCGCTGGCGCGATTGAATCTATCTTCTGTGTCTTGGCGCTCCATCACCGAATGGCCCCACCAACTATCAATATTGAAAATCTCGATGAGGCAGTTACCGTCGATGTTGTGCGCGACAAGCCACGCGCTCTTCCCGCTGGCCCAATCGTCGCGCTGAACGACTCATTTGGCTTTGGTGGCCATAACGTCGTCTTGGTCTTTAAATCCTTCGAAGCGTAATTACTTCGAGACTTTAAAGCTCACACTCACCGTCACGGAAACTGTCTTCGGGATTGTTGTGGTGTCGTAATACCCGCCACCAGATGTATCAGTGGAATCCTGGGTCGTCACTTGAACGGGACCGCTCGTCACTGAAATCACCGCACCAACTTTTCCACCAACTGCAGCGGTAATAGATTGTGCGCGAGCCTTCGCATCCTTCATCGCATCAGCGAGAAGTTGTGGGCGAAGTGAGGCGAGGGTTGAGACAAGATACTGCGGACCATTGTTCTGAACATTCACGCCAGTTTGAAGCAGCGCACCGATTCCATTTGTTAACTTCTTAATGAGTTGAACATCTTTGCTTCGGACGATAGTTGTCTGTGATGCGTTATATGAGAGGACTCTTCCGGTCGGATTTCCGTTGACATATTCATTATTTGGATAAGAAGAAATGCCTCCAACTTCAATGCCATCGGCAGGAAGCGATCCATCGGTGAGATATTTTTGAAGTGCCGCTGATCCTGCCTCAACCTTCTTCACTGCACTTGCAGCGCTCTGGCCGCTCTCTGAGACTGTTAAGTTCCAGACAACATTGTCAGCAACAGCTGAGGTCTTGGCAGAACCTGTTACGGTAATTGCATTGCCGGCCTTGGCTGCAAGTCCAGCTCCAATGAGCGAACCTCCAGATATGAGACCGATCGCGATAAAGATCGATCCGAGCACTAGTCCAAATGGGCGGGGCTTTGTGAGAGGCAGTTTCATAGATTCATCCTAGGCGCCAATTCTCGCCAAATGCTCACTGGGGGCAATGGCTACCCCTCATCCACGCTCAAATGGGGTTGTGAACAGGTTCCCCTTGAGCGTGATAGCAGTTACACTTGGCAACAGTCCGACGCTTGGCAGTACCCGTTTTAGCAATTGAGTAATCAGTGCTTTCCCCGGTAAATCTGTACAGAGGAAGACCGGTTCCTAAGGAATTCTTAGGAGTCACATTTACCGTAAGGAAACAAGTTACATGGCAACAGGTACAGTTAAGTGGTTCAACTCTGAAAAGGGTTTTGGTTTCATTGCTGTTGATGGTGGCGGACAAGATGTCTTCGTTCACTACTCAGCTATCCAAGGCAATGGCTACAAGTCTCTTGAAGAGGGTCAGGCTGTGACTTTCGAAGTCGTACAGGGTCCAAAGGGTCCTCAGGCTGATGCAGTTAACCCTGCGTAATAATCACTAACAATTAAAAAGCCCCACTCGAAAGAGTGGGGCTTTTTTCATGCCATTTTCAATAACCAACCTGTTTAGGAATCTCCCCAACTTTCTTCTCTAACTTCGCTACTGATAACGCTGGCGAGAGATCTTTACCCGCCTTCCATGCATCTAAGAATGGCCACGGATAGAGCTCACCGCGACGGACCCACCAGACATTGGATTGGGATGGCGTAGGCCAACTGATTCCAAAGTGGAGGTGCGGAGTTGTTCCACGTGCATCCCCCGAGTTTCCGGTCTTAGCAATCAGATCACCTGGTGCAACTCGAACTCCTGACACGATATTTGCTGGGACCGATGACAAGTGAGAACCGTAATACCGGACCCCATCATCGCCAATCATTGAGACCGATAATCCGCCGCGATCGGCACCTTTGTTGGTCTTCCACGAGAATCGATCGACGCGATTGACTTCATCGATCACTCCAGCAGTTGGTGCGACGAAGCTACAACCGATGTGAGTCAAGATATCTGTCGCAGGATAATTGTGGTGGGCACGCGCATAGGTATAGGTGCAGCCAGATATGGGAAAGACGTAGTTAGGTGCGGCGTGCGCGACTGGGGCAAGCGCCACTCCAGCAAGTAGAGAAAAAATGAGAGCACGTACCTTCATCCAAGAAGGATACTGCTAGGACGTTACATCCTTCTTAGCAAAGCGCATAAAGGCGATTGATGTCAGAATCGCAGCCAAGATCACTGCATAAGAGGCACCGCGAATCATCTGCGACCAATCAATCTGACTAGATAGCGCATCAAACCACGAGAATGAGAAGTGGCTGGGGAGCCAATTACGTAGTGACCCCAGACCTGTTATCGCATCGAGAATATTGGAGAGAATCATAATTCCGATCGCTCCCCCAACAGCTCCGAGTGGAACATCAGTTGTGACACTGAAATAGAAGGCGATCGCTGCGACTACGAGCAAAGTGATTGCCAGGTAGCCAGCAACGATTGCTAAACGTTGAATAGCAACGGGGTTGACCATCGTGACGCCGAGTGGAGTCTGAAGTGGTGCCGTACCGAAGGCGAGTGCCCCAACTAAGAATGATGTAACAGCGAGCAGAATGATTCCAAAGGCAGAGAGAGTAAGACTGACCTTCAGTTTCTGCATAAGAAGTCGCACACGTGGAACTGGTGCAGCGAGTAGATATCGAAGGGTCGACCAAGAAGCCTCAGATGCGACGGTATCGCCATTGAAGAGCGCGACAACTGCGATCAATAGGAATGGGGTCGCGAAGTAGAACATGGTGGCGGTGAAATTCGCTGCACCTTTAGTTGCAAGGCCAATCAGGTCTGCCGTACCTGCTCCGAATCGAGTTGGTCCCGTGCTGTTACCGGTAGTTCCAAACTTCACGGCGAGCGAGACGATGATGGGAAGGGCCATCACAAAGAGGTAGGCGAAGAGGGTGCGCTTGCGCTTGAGTTGGCGATACATTTCAACGCGATACGGCAGCGTCTTATGAGGTGTATACACGTTACGCCTCCTTTCCAATGGTGAGGTCATCACCAATCAATTCGATAAAGATCTCTTCTAGTGATCCTGATTTCTTTCCAGTTTTGCTGAGGATCTTCTTGAGCGTGCCAAAGGCGATCAATTTTCCACGGTGCATTAGTACGACGTGCGAACAAGTCTGTTCAACCTCTGAAAGCAAGTGAGAGGAGACGATGACGGTTCGACCAGTCTTCGCGTAATTCTTCAAGACATCACGCATCGCCTTGATCTGCTGCGGATCGAGTCCATTTGTTGGCTCATCGAGCACTAAGAGATCAGGCATGCCGAGCATTGCTTGGGCGATCGCTAAGCGTTGACGCATACCTTGTGAGTACGAGCGAACCTTCTTGTTGAGTGCACTGCCCAGATCAGTAATTGTGATTGCCTCATCGAAGAATGGATCATCGGTGCGGCCGATTGATTTCCAATAAAGCTCAAGATTTTCCCGGCCGGTCAGATGTGGAAGGAAGCCAGAGCCTTCAACGAATGATCCAAGCTCTGCCAGCGTTGGCGAACCTGGATAAATCGGCTTTCCATTGATACTTATCTCACCTTCAGTTGGATAGATCAGACCCATCATCATGCGCAGCGTTGTTGTCTTACCGGCGCCATTAGGTCCAAGTAAGCCAAGAACTTGCCCGCGCTTCACATGGAATGACAAGCCATCAACGGCTTTATATCCATCCTTGTAGACCTTGGAGAGATTGCTGACTGTTACGAGCGCATCCGTTGGTTCAACTGGTTGATCGTTATGTCGTGGTCTGCGCAGGTAAGCGGTCAGGATCGATAGAAGAATGACAATGATCGAGGCAATCGGCCACGTATATTGTGAACTCTTGCTCTTTGCCGATGTAAAAGTTGGACTGGAAACCAGCAATGGGCTGGCAACTGAGACTGTGTAGAGACGACCATCAGCCGGAAGGGCATACCCCTGATCTGTCGTCGAAATTGCGACCGCCAACTTATCCCCTACAGCTGCATCGAGAACTACTGCCGGTAGATGAATAGTGAAGAGTGAGCCAGTCGGATCCATATGCGTGAGATGTACGGGAGCGACGATGCCATTGGGAAGTTTGGTCTGTCCCGAAGCTGTTCTAATAACAAGTGAGAAGAAGAGTGTGGCATCTGGCTTATTCGAAGAGACCTTCACTGTTACTTGTGACGGGCCAACAATGCTGAGCGGATGCGTCAGTGGATCAGTCTCCAAGAAACCACTTTGACCCGGTAAGAATGCTGCGGTGATTCCACCGACATTACCGGCGAGCGCCAGTGCTGAACCCACACCAGGTAAGGATGAGATGGCACCAGGAATGCCGCCGATCGGAGCGATTAACGCGGTAAATGGCGTGGTGATCGGGATCGCCTTAGTTGCAGGAGTGAGTGGCAGGTTCTCATTCTGAAGTAACTTCGGAATAACAGATGAATCGATGAGCGAGATCGAACCGTTGGTATCGGTTACTTGAAAGGCCGGAAATGAAAGCGCCTTGTGCATTAAATACTTGTCGAACCAATCACTCGTTGCTTGCTGCAAACGCTTCGATTCATC
>DAINZB010000015.1:17096-18460 GCA_036749135.1 Candidatus Nanopelagicaceae bacterium
GTGATATTTGCGGCAACTGCATCAATACGCTGGTCGTAACCTGCGGTCATCAGTGAGATAGCTCCGCCATAAGAGTCGCCCGCAATACCAACGAGCGGGTCGCCCTTCTTCTGCTGAATAACCTCAGACCTATTGCCCAAGTAATCGATCAGCTTTGAAACATCGGCAACTTCACCGGTTGGCGAATCCATCGAAATTTCGCCTGTTGATTTTCCAAAACCACGCGCAGTCCAGGCGAGAACGACATAACCATGTTCGGCAAGGGATTTTGCCTGCGCTGCGACCGACCCTTTATCGCCGGTAAACCCATGGGCGAGAAGGACTGCTGGTGCTGGCAGCTTTGCTGGCAGATAGAGAGAAGTATCGAGGGTGACTGAACCGGCACCGTTGATTCTCTGCTCTGTCACAGTAATTGTGGTGGCAGCCTGCGCCATTGCTGGGAGCGAGAGTGCGGATACCGCGAGTACAAAGGCCATGGCTATCAATCGCTTCACTCCCCCACGCTATCGGCCACTCCAGCGAGATGCCATGTGAAATCCTCGATAGAGTCTCGGTATGAAGTCATTGCGCATCCTCATTGCTCTCTTGATGATCCCTTCAACAGTGGTAGCCCTCGATTCGGCTCGAGCAGTCACATCTACCCAAGCCTTTACCGCAACGATGAGCAAGGGCTATCAGCCAACTGCCGCAAATGGCGGAACTGACGACTATCACTGCTTCGTGATTGATCCCCATGTCACAACAAATTCGATCATCACATCAGTGACCTTTAAGCCACAACAAAAATTGATCGTTCACCACATGATCCTCTTCCAGGTGACCGGCAAGGATCGAGCATCTGCGTTAGCGCTCGATAACAATGGTGCAGGATGGTCCTGTTTCGGTGGAACTGGAATGGGTTCATCATTCTCTTCATTCCTAACAACACCTTGGCTATCGTCGTGGGCGCCGGGTCGCAACACCGATGTGATGCCAGCAGGTTATGGAACATCGATTGCTAAAGGTGATCTCCTGGTTGTTCAAATTCACTACAACTTACTCGCGATCGATTTCGGTGGAGTTCCAAAGGATCGCTCAAGTGTTGTACTCAATACCGTGCCGGCTTCTGGTTCAAATCTCAAGCCGCTCTTCGCCGATCTCTTTCCAGCACCCGTCGAACTGGCATGCCCTGCAGGAGTGACTGGTGATCTCTGCGATCGTGGAAAATCACTGATCGATCTTGCACGCAGAACTAGTAGTGCTAGTGCGCTAGAAGCAGCTGGTCTCAATCTCATCTGCGGTCAGAGTGCATTCAACCCAACACCCAATAACACATCCACCTGTGATCGAAAGATCAGTCAGAATGAGGTCGTCATTAAGGCAAC
>DAINZB010000016.1:0-3241 GCA_036749135.1 Candidatus Nanopelagicaceae bacterium
AGGTATCGGCAAGGCTCTCTCGCGCTTTTCGTAGAGTAATGAGCGCTTCATTCACTTTTCCAAGTTGGCTCTTTACCAACGCCTTCTTCCCCATAAGCGCCGCATACCACGACCAGACTCCGTGCGTTTGCGCACGTTCAATATACGTATCAAGTAACTCAAGTGCCAAATCTTCTTGGCCAGATTCGCGGAAGTAATCTGCGATAACATAGACCGCATCAAATGATGAGTAGACGCCAACAACATTAAGTCGATTAGATGAAGTAAGCGCAGCATTTGCATACTCAAAAGCTCGCTTATATCTGCCCTCCGCTAACGCAGTAAGAGCCTGGGTCGCAGGAATGATGATGGAGTTAACCAAAGGATCATCTGATCGTGGAATGAGATTGGTTTGGTAAATCGTTGCATCATAATCTTCACGTAAAAATGAGGCAGCTACTGCCATACGGAGAACGTTTGTTACCCGAATATTTACAGCTCCATAACTCTCTTGAGTATAAGGAGAGTTCATCATTTCATCAGCTATTCGAATAACTTCAGAGAAGTTACCTAAATTAAAGGAAGCCCGTGCGCGTAAGCCCCATATTTCGATGACATACATATGTGGGTCATCGAGTTTAGAAATTCCATTTTCAAGAGCGATGCAATGGGCCAGGACCCCTTGGTTATTTCCGGTGAGGAGATCGGCATATGCATCGAGCACAATCTCGTTCAGTGCCGAAGTGCCCCCGAGATTGAGCAAAGGCGCAATTCGATGCCCCCAAGACCTTAACAACTTGGCATCGCCACCATTGATGATTCGAGACATATAGAAATAAGCCTTGCGAACGACTTGTTCTTCATCGCCCGACAACGAGAGAACTTCAATGGCTCTCACAGGGTCACCTTCGGCCTCATAGAGGTCAGCTGTCGCAGTCGCGAACTCTTTAAATTTATTCTGGTCCAATGAGAGGCGGCGGAGTAACTCCTGACGAATCATGGAGTTCATGGCAAAGAGGCCATTTCGGGTCTCTGTTACGAATGCACCTTTGTGAGCGAGGCGTAGTAGTGGGTGATCCTCCGCCATAGGCATCGCAATTTGATGCAACCGTTGGGCAAGATCAAGAGTGATCTCATTCAAGAAGACTAACCGCTCTAAATATTCGCGATCTCTGTTTGAAAGTGAGTTAACCGTTGAGGTAATAATGACTTCATCATTAAGTGATGTGAGCTGGGAGGGATTTCCAGAGCGAATTTGATTGAGGATAATCTGAACGCCAGCAGGCCAGCCGTGTACTCCATCAAACTTATTCTTTATTTTCGGATCGTCATAATCTAAATCATGTTGTGCCAGGAGATTTTTCATCTCGAGATCATCAAAACTCATATCTGCAGGAGTGAGAAATTCCAGTGCACTTAATTTTGCAGCGCGAGAGAAGGTTTGATTTGGTATAGAGCTTCGGATCGAGAGTGTTCGAAGATTCAACGGTGCAATTTCAGCAAAGAGGTGTAGCGCGGGAGTGAATTCCGGACTGAAGTTATCAGCGCCATCCCAGATGAGATTCACCGTCTTGCCCACTTCGCCTAATTCATTGGCAAGTCTCTTTGTGAGATCGAGATAGTCGAACTCCTCGCTGATGTAATCCTCAGCCCACGGCGCAATCCCTGGTATTGCCATGCGCAGACCTTGAATGATGTGGAAGAAAGAATCGCGAGCACCATCGTGGGTGTCGATCGAATACCAAAAAGTTGGACCATCAATTTGCGCCGCCCATTGCGATGCGAGAACAGTTTTACCAAACCCACCTGGTGCGACAATAAAGTTGGCACGAGGTGCCGGCCGATTCAATCGCTCGATCAACCTCTGACGGAAGAGGAATTCTGGGATCGCGGGTGGTGGGGTGAGACGGGCGAGAGAGACCCCCGGCAGTGGCTCGATTTTTCTCACCCCTTAATCATGGCAAAGGGTGAGATTTGCCTCTATAACCCCGAGAATTAACCCCTAAAAACTCCGGGTGAGGCGCAGAAAGCGGTTTCGATCGGCGGGTTCTCCGGCGGCGAGCTCATTGAAGTAGTCATTTTTCTTACGGCGCTGCCAGTGATTAGCCGACAGGATTCGAGAGATGCCAGCAAGATTTACCGGATCGGCCAACTCCGCGGTCGCCACAGCTAGATCAATCGGGCTCTCATGATCAATGACAGAAGTCGCGATAACGATCTCATCCCCATCTTGAAGGATTTCAACGACGCGACCTTGTTGCGGCCAATCAATCAGTGATGCAGTCAAGATATGCCAGAAGCCGTTGACGCCTTCAGTTCCGATGTAGCGCACTCGATTATCGTGATCGTGTCCGGCAAACCAGGCAATAATTTCGCTGTGTTGTAAGAGCTCTTCTTCCAACTCTTCGCGTGCAACTCTGCGCTCTGCACCCTCAGGTGCGTAATCGTTGAAGAGACTATGGAGTGGATGATGCGAGAAGAGGATTACTTTCTTATCGGTTGAATCATTCAATAAATCTTTGAGCCACGTGAATTGGGTTTCATCCAATGAACCCTGCCACCCACCATTGATATTCACGGTGTCGAGTGAGATCAACCGGAACTCATTGATATCGCGATACCAATATTTGGTTCCAGCATCAGCGTTTGCTTGAGAGAGTCCATGTCCATCATGCCCCTTATCAAGACACTGGAGATGCAACTTTGCCCAATCAGATGGTTCATTAAAGCGACGGCGCTCATCTGAATTCTGTTCGCGGAATGTTCCACCATTAGGGCTTACATATCCCGCCGGGCCAACCATGGTCCAACCACCAAATACTTGAGTGAGATCGATATCAGGAGCAAGTGCTGTCAATCGCTTATCGCCCGTTGCAATTCCGACAAGTTCGGCATTAGGTGGCACCGTGCCTTGTAGAAGGGCATCATGGTTTCCATGCGTTGCAAACCACTTATGAACTAATCCGGTCGCTTGGAATTGTTGGCGCACTGCATGAGTTAATCCGCGGATGACTGGGAAGCCATAGAGCGAACGTGGAAAATCATCTTCGCAGCCAGCAGGCGTTCCTTCAGGGTTCCAATATGAAGGGTCGTATTTTTCTGGGTCGCGTTGAGCCACGCCCTCCCAATGATCGAGGTCGCCACTATCGGGGTGGACTTTGCCACCTTCCATAAGCGTGAAGTACCAATCAAGTTCATTTGCTTGGGCGTTATCGGTGACATCGCCAGTCGCAAGCACGAAATCCACGGCCCGATCAGAGTA
>DAINZB010000016.1:3341-14614 GCA_036749135.1 Candidatus Nanopelagicaceae bacterium
GCTTCTTCGAGTTCGACCCAGCCAAGCTCATTTGGGGCACCGCGAACGATGCGACGATTACGTGAATCAGACACGTTCTGCCATTACCTCGTCACTTGCGATCTTGAAGGCAACTTTGTCGCCGATTTCCAGCTTGCGCACATCACGGCTTGCGATATTGAGATGGATAAGTGGTGCACCTTCGACAGCGATGCCCACTTTTGTCATCGGCCCAAGGAATGATTTGAGGGCAACGATTCCACGAGTCGCATCAGCATCTGACTCGGATACGAGCTCCAGCGCTTCTGGACGGATAATCACATTGACCTTTGATCCTTCAGCAAATGATTCAGCGCTCTCAAGAATATTTACCTTTTGATTCAGTACGCGAGCTTTGCCCTTTGCAGTGATCTCTGCTGGAATGCGATTAGCAAGACCAACAAATGATGCAACGAATGGTGTTGCCGGAGCGTTGTAAAGCGCGATTGGCTTATCAATTTGTTCTAACTTGCCATGGCTCATTACACCAACGCGATCCGAGATTGCCATCGCTTCCTCTTGATCGTGAGTAACAAAGAGAGTCGTAATACCGAGCTCCAGTTGAATACGACGGATCTCTTCACGGATCTGACCGCGAACTTGCGCATCAAGTGCAGAGAGTGGTTCATCAAGGAGTAGAACACGCGGTTGAATAGCCAAGGCACGAGCCAGGGCAACGCGTTGTTGTTGACCACCAGAGAGTTGATGTGGATAGGCCTTCGCCTTGCTCTCCAGTGCGACAAGCTCAAGCATCTCTGCGATCTTCTTTGCCCGCTTATCTGAATCAACTTTACGAGCCCGCAAGCCATATTCAATATTCTCTGAGACGGTGAGGTTTGGAAAGAGTGAGTAAGACTGGAAGACCATGCCCATATCGCGCTCGTTCGCTGGGGTCTCGTTGTAGCCAACGCCATTGACGAGCAATTCGCCTGAAGTGGCGACCTCTAAACCAGCAACAATACGAAGCGCAGTGGTCTTGCCGCACCCTGATGGTCCGAGCAGGGCGACGAGCTCCCCTGGTTCAAGAACGAGATCTAGGCCATCCAGCGCCTTTACTGACCCGAAATGGCGGCTAATGCCGCGGAGTTCAAGGGTGCTGCTTGCACGATCTTTCTTACTCATTCATCCACCTCTACTCGTTGCGCACCCTTCTTGGAGAAGAGCGCGATCGTCGAAAGGAGCGCGATAGCTCCTACAAAACTAAAGACAGAGATCGCAATAGCACCCAGAATGTTCTGTTGTGCTGCGACAACAGTCCACGTCGGAAATGTCTCCCAATGCAAGAGCGATGTAATCGTGTACTCGCCGATCGATAATGCAAATGTCAAAAAGAGTGCGCCAGTAATACCGCTGCGGATCGCTGGCACGATGACGCGGATAATTGTGCGAGTCCATGATGCTCCCAAACTTCTCGATGCTTCAACTAAGGTTTTTAGTGCGACCGTCTGAAGGGAAGTATCTAGTGCGCGATATGTGTAAGGAAGGGCGATGATGACAAAGAAGAATACGAGTTCATATTGAGTGTTTTGCAAGATCGATGGCATTGCGACCTGGGCACCAATTGCGAGCGAGACGACTGGGATGATCAATGGCAAGATGCAGAGAAAATCAACGAGTGATTTATAGCGTTGCCCCTTCAGATTCAGATAGACCATTGTCGGGACCATCAAGATCAGATTGAGAGCGCCGGCAAGTACTGCAAGCTTCAATGATGTGAAGAGGCTGGGATAGAAACCATCAGCGTGGATCAGCCATTGGTAATTGACCCATGAGTGACCCTTGCCGCCCGTCCCTTTAAAGCTATAGACAGATGCACCATACAGCGGAATGACAAAGATGAGGATCGCCAATAGAGATGAAACCGTGATGAGCGGCCATTTAAGGCTGAACTTCTTCATTGGCTCCGCCATTTCGCCGCCTTGCGCTGCGCTGCGATATAGCCAGCCATCGCAATTGTTGCGACCACAATCATTCCGACTGCGAGAGCATCGCCGAGATTTGCTTGATCAGAGATCACATTGCCGTCGACAAGCGTTCCAATAATGATCGGTACAAGAGGCACAGTGCCCACAGTGAGCGCTCGAGCAGTCGCATATGCCGAGAACCCGCCAGCAAAGAGCAAGAAAAAGGCGCCGATAAAGGATGGCGTGAGGATCGGAATGCCGACTCTGCGCCAATAGGTAGCAGGAGAAGCTCCGAGATTGATGCTCGCCTCTTCCCACTCGCGACGCATGCCAGCGATCGCAGGCTTAAAGACCAAGACCATCAGTGGGACTTGGAAGAACGAGTAGACCATCACAACGCCAGTGAACGAGAAGATCGTGAAGTGTCCGGCATAGATATCCCAGCCGAATGATTTAAGGACAGTGGTCACAATTCCTTCGGTACCAAAAGCTGCGACAAACATAAATGCGAGTGGAACTCCGCCAGAGTTCGCGAAGACTGCCGAAACAGAATCAATGACTGCGCCAAATTTTCCATGTGCATACTTCACGATCACATAAGCGAAGAATGCGCCAAGGATTGAACCAATAATCGATGTCACAATGGAGAGTTTGAGTGATACAACAAATGCATGCAGGTATGGACCACTCTTGAGAATGGGGCGATAGTTTGCCAAGGTCCATTCATTTTTGTTGCCATGAAAGCTTCGAAGCGTTACTGCGATAACCGGCCAGATGAGGAAGAAGCCGGTGAAGATGAAAAATGGGAGTAGCGGAAGCACGCCGGTCCCTCGGCCGCTCGAGCGAACTCGAGAATGTGCTTTCACTACTCCCATATATTCAGTTAGTAACCAGGATTAAGACTAGTTACCAGCGATTGCTGGCCACTGTGCCTTAAGAAGAGTCTTCGCCGCATCCTGTTCTGCAGGAGTTGGTGTCACGATCTTCGTGCCTGCTGGGATTTCATAACCAGCTGGTGCTGTTGCATTTGTCTTCTTCGCAACCATTGCGTCGTACTCGATTGGAAGTGCGCCGCCTGCGATCCAGATGTTCTGTCCGCCGTTGATTGCTGCAAAGATCTTTGAACCTGACATACCCTTAGTTGAGCCAAGATCCATTGAACCCTTGCCCTTGTTCTCTGAGTAGAGGAACTCTGTCCAGAGGCGAGCAGCAGCTGGGTGTGGAGCGTTGAATGGGATAGCCATGATGTATGGAGTTCCCTTGATGACTGCATCTGAAGGAATAACATACTTAACAGTCTTTCCAGCCTTAGCAGCTGTAGCTACAGCTCCTGGACCGTTGAATGACCATGAGAATGAGACCTTGTATGCACCAGCGAGGAAGTTCTGTCCGCTTGCAAGTGCTGTAACGAAGTTACCTGAAGACTTAAGGCCGCTGAAGTAATCGATACCCTTTTGAACGTCTCCAGTTGTTCCACCATTTGCGAGGTTCGCTGCGAAGACTGACATCAACGCTTCCTGAGCACCTGATGGATCTCCACCGATAGCAACCATGTTCTTGAACGCTGGATCCTTGAGGTCATTGAATGACTTTGGAGCCTTGGCAATTGAAGTGTCATATGAAAGTGCGATGACGCCTGCGTAATCGCCGTACCAGCGACCTGAAGCTTCCTTGTATGCAGGTGTGATGTCGTTCCAGTTCACAACCTTGTAAGGAGCGAAGAGGTTAGCGTTATCTGCACCATATGTGATACCGACGTCAACTGCATCTGGAACCTTTGAAGCAGGAGCGGTCTTTACTGTCTGAATTTCATAAGCTGATGATCCATCTGGATTGTCATCAGTGATCTTGATGCCGAAAGCCTTTGAGAAAAGATCCATGGCCTCGCCATAGTTTGCCCAGTCACGTGGAAGTGTGATGACGTTGAGCTTTCCTTCTTTCTGAGCTGCCTTGACGAGTGCATCCATGCCACCGCATGACTTGAGATCTGTGCACTTTGAATAGTCGATTGAAGCAGCGTTTGAAGCTGATGTTGTTGCAACCATTGAAGCTGCAGCCATTGTGGCCACGATAACTCCAGTGAGTAGACGCTTGCGCATATATCCCCCTTAAGGATTGGTAAGCGCACTCAACCGCGAGGAGTTTGCAGGGAGGTTCCTTAACGGGGTAGATCTGATGAAAGGAAAGTTAACAAATGGTTGGAAGGTAAACGGCACCTTCAAGAACATGTGTAGCACCGGCGTGGAAAAGTTGCTCAGGATTATGCGCACCTGTGGAGACTCCTGCGATGATCTGCGCTCCCGCGGTAACACCTGCCTGCATATCTGACTCGGTATCGCCGATCACCGCCACATCATTGGCACTGATATGAGTCATATACCGCTCGTTATATAGCTCTATCGTGCGAAAGATCATGTCAGGTGCCGGGCGACCCTGGGCGACCTCTGAAGCGGCAACCGAAAAGTCAATGATTGACGCCCATTTCAGGCCGTCGATAACACTATCGAGAATATCTCGTGGGAATCCAGTAGTAATTCCAACAGCAATTCCATTCTCACGAAGGCGATTGAAAAGCTCGCTAATACCAGCGAACTCTTGAAGTTTCCCGGCTTTTACAAGGTTGATATAGCCCTCAACAAAGCGATCGTGCGCCTTATTGGCTCGATCCGCATCTCCATCACACAGGTGCATGAAGACATCAATCTTCCGCTGCCCCATCGTGGCATTCACATAATCTGTCATGCGATCCATCTCAGGAGTGCCGAGCGGTGTGCCCATCGAGGCCATGGCCCCTTGAAATGCTTCTACAACCAGCCCGCCATCTTGAGCAGTAGTACCGGCGACATCAAAGATCGCTAACTTAATCTTCTTATTATTTATAGGGACCACTGGTTCACCGTCTCTTCTGCTATCGCCGGTGAAAGGGTATTTCCTCTTCCGCCGCCACCAGTGACTACGTGAGCTCCTGGAGCAATCTCACGTCGTATATAGATCTCATCACTTGTACTTTGACTGTAAACGCCATCCCAACGCTTCTCGATACGTGGGACCTCGCGACCAAAGATATTTGTCATGACATTTCTCAAATGATCGTATGGCGCTTCATTAATTTCATGGGTAAATGGCTCGGAATATTCATGTGTATCACCAATAGTCATCGAACCATCGAGCCGCTGCACTAATAACAATTGCATCTTGTATTGAGTAGCAATCTCTGATTGCGCACCGAGACGATCGAGCGAAAGATCTTTAAAAGCTGGGTAATAGCGAAGTGAATCGGCATCGGCAATGGAGTGACCCAAGTGCGCGCCAAGTGGGGCAGTAGCGGCCATCTGTAGGCGAACCTTACGAAGTGGTGCTTGTTCTAAGAACTCTTCAATAAAACCCTTATGCGCAGCTCCTGCGCAAATCGCGATGTAATCCCCCGAGAACTTTCGACCATTGATATCGGTGACATGATTGCCAGTTTCATCATGATAGAAATCAACTGCCTCAAACTCCGGGACCCATGTGTAATCGGGGAAACTCTTTAGATAGTCGCGCAATCCACCTAAGAGCAAGGGTGGCTCAACCGCAGCATCAGTGGTGCATTGCAAGGCGCCAACGTATGTGCCAGCTAGCTCTGGTTCGAGTGCAATCGTTTGATTCCGATCTAGCACTCTAAATCCACGTCGATCTGCATCTGCCATAGCCGCTGCCTCTTGCATAACGGTGTATTCAGCATCGTTCTGTGCAATGGTGAGCGATCCATTGGCTCGAAATCCGATTGCCGCTTTTGAGCCGATATCTCCCCAGAGTTCGCGCGCACGAAGCGCCAGATCGAGTTCGGCACCGGCAAGGCGACCACTCACCCAGATCAATCCGAAGTTACGAATCGATGCCGATTGTGGCTTAATGTCGCGCTCAAGATGCGTAACGGCAAAACCCTTTTCGACTGCGAGCACAGCGTGCATCGTTCCGATAATTCCACCACCGACAATGAGAGCGTGCTTCATGGCCCTATCTCAACATAGATATCTCTGACTTGAGAGTGAGAAAGGTGAAAGATGGATGAACTTATTTTCGTAGCGCTGCCACCGCACCAGTTGGAACAACAGGTGAATGTGGTTCCACCAGATCTAGTTGTTGATACTCCTGGCCTTGTTCTGGGCGGGACTCGTTATCTCCCTTATTTGGCCACAATGAAAAGGCTCGTTCAGCCTGGGCCGTGATCGTGAGTGATGGGTTCACACCGAGATTAGCAGTGACGCTCGATCCATCGACAATGTGGAGCGTTGGGTAGTTCCAAACCCGGTGATATGGATCAATGACGCCATGCTTTGCATCAGCGCCAATGACACATCCTCCAACAAAATGAGCAGTAAAGGGGGCGTTGAAGAGATCTCCGTAATGACCAGCTGCAATTCCATCGCGCTTCTCAGCGATTTTACGCACTACTTCATTGGCTGCGGGAATGTATGTTGCATTGGGCTTATCTAGATCGTTTTTAGAAGTTAGCCGCCACCCGAAGAGCCCCTTCTTACCCGAGACTGTTACTGAGGAATCGACGTTCTGCATGACGAGTGCGATCACACTTCTCTCGCTCCACTTTTTCACATTAAGAATCTGGAAGATCAATCCTGGATTCCTCAACAAGCTTTTGCGCCACTGACGGCGTCGATCTTTCGCGATAAATCCATCTGTCATCACTGTTTGTAGGAGACCCATGAGGTTGCTGCCCTTGCCGTATCTCACAGGTTCTACGTGGGTCTGGTTATCTGGGAAGAATGAGGAAGTGATTGCAGATCCCTTTGTGTAATCCACATCAGACTTTTTGAGTAAGGCGCCAGTAAGTGCCTCACTATTTGTCCGTGAGAGTTTGCCTAGCATCGGTGACAAGTGAGGAAGGATGCCTTGATCCTTCATTGAGTGAAGCAACTTCTGTGTGTTGTAGGTGCCGGCAGCTACAACTACTTGGCGAGCGGAAAATGTTTGTGAACCACCGAACCAGGATGTGCTTTTGCGAGTTGTTACGATCCACGACGTATCAGATTGTTCTTCAATCGTAGTGACAGTGTGGAGAGGAAATACCTGTGCTCCGGCGCTCTCGGCGAGGCCTAGATAATTCTTAGGAAGGGTGTTCTTCGCATTGAAACGGCACCCTGTCATACAAGCTCCGCATTGAGTACAACCATTTCGGTCTGGACCTGCTCCGCCAAAGAATGGATCGGTTACAGTCTTATTGGTGCCATCTCCAAAGTAGATGCCAAGTGGCGCCATTTTGAAGGTGTGGCCAACTCCCATCGCCTCAGCTGCCTCTTTCATCGCACTATCTGATGGCGAAAAATAAGGGTTTTCTGCTACTCCTAGCATGCGATGAGCCAGGTCGTACCAAGGTTTTAACTCAGCTTTCCAATCGGTAATGGAACGCCACTGCGGATCGTTGAAATAGGTATCTGGTGGTGTGTAGAGAGTATTGGCGTAGACAAGCGATCCACCGCCGACTCCTGCTCCTGCCAAGACCATGACATCAGGAAGTGCATGGATGCGCTGAATGCCCGTTAATCCAAGTCGGGGAAAGAATAGAAATCGGCGCAGGCGCCAGGATGTCTTAGGAAAATCTTTATCTTTAAATCTACGGCCCGCTTCTATGACTGCGACGCTATAACCCTTTTCGCGCAATCGAAGAGCAGCGACGGATCCGCCAAAGCCAGATCCGATCACCACTACATCGAAGTCACGTTTCATGACGAATAGTTATCCGTTAAAGGAGCGCATCTCTGCGCGAAGTGAATCAAGTCCCATTGGGCCGATCTTCAACGCGTAGTTGTGGAAGGCCTTGATATCAAACTTTTCGCCGAGGCGCTCCTTCGTCTCTTCGCGGATCTCCATCCAGATGCGCTCTCCCACTTTGTAGGAGATAGCTTGGCCTGGCCAGGAGAGATATCGCTCGATCTCTGATTGTGCGAATGCTGGCTCAATCAAAGCACGCTCCACCATCAAGTTATATGCAGACTCTGCATTCCAAGGCTTGCCTTCGAAATCATCGAGACCAAGGTGCATTCCAATATCAACAACAATACGTGCCGCGCGAAGTGCTTGACCAGAGAGATAGCCAAGTTCTAAAGCAGGATCATCGAAGGCCCCGAGTTCATCCATGAACCGCTCTGCGTAGAGCGCCCAACCTTCGCCATAACCTGAGATCCAGGCACCTGTGCGCTGGAAGCGGGTAAGGCGATCCTTCTCAATGATTGCAGTTGCGCATTGGAGATGATGGCCTGGAACAGCTTCGTGGTACCAGGTAGAGGCGATATGCCAGAAGTTAAAGGTGTCGTTGCCAAGGGTTGGATACCAGGTTGTGCCGGGACGTGAGAGATCCTCTGAAGGTGGCATGTAATAAGGGGCAGCGGCTGAACCTTCTGGAGCGAGCTTTGCATCGCAGAAGCGGACGCGATCATCGATATCGAAGTAGATGCCATCGACCTTCTTGATCGCTTCTTCTGTGAAGTCGCGGAGCTCTTTGAGCAAGTTATCTGATCCATGGATCTTGAGGTGATCACTCTCTTCGCAGAACGTGGCAACTTCAGCAAGGGTCTTGCAATGTGGTGCGATCTTTGCAGCAGCTCGCCACATACGATCGTTGATCGCTTGGAGATCCTGCTTGCCCCACTCATACGTGGCTCGAAGATCGAGTTCGGCACCAGTGAAGTAACGAGCCCATGGTGCATAACGTTTCTCACCTACGCCATCTGCATCTGCGGAACGAGGTGCATGGACATCTGTGAGCCACTTCGACATTTCAAGACAGGCAGCTTCGGCGCTCTTTGCAGCAGCAGCAACTTCAGAGTTTCCTGGAGCGATCTCTGCAGCAATCTTTGAATAGGCACCTTCTGAGTGGGTCTTCAATTGGCCAGCAACAGCAAGAACTTGGCGTCGTGCAGTGCGATGTCCTTCTGCATGTACTTCTTCTAAACAATCGCGCCATGAATTGAGTGATCCGGCAATCGCAGCAAAACGCTTTCCGGCATTTGCAACTTGCTCTGGGGTATCGAGAGCCATGATTGTGAAGACGCTACGAATTCCACTTACAGGTGAAGCGAGCTGACCATAAGCAACGTACGCTTCACGAGAGTCGTGGAGTTGTAGACGAGATTCAATACGTTCGATCAGTACTGCTTGGGCGATGCGGTCAATATCATCGATTGGCTGGAGCGCCTTTGCACGATGGAGGACATCACGTGAATATGCCGCTGCCTTGTTTGCATGGGCGAGTGAAAAGTCATCGAGTTGATCTTCATACCCAGGGATTCCTAGAGAGGTGCACTCCATAGGGCTAAAGGCTGCGCTCTTCTCGACATATTCATCAGAGAGGGCAAAGATCTCGGAACGGTGGGTTGTCTGTGTGCTCATGGCTATTTTTAGCACTTAAGGCGCTAAAAAGCACTACTTACTTGCTCAACCAGCCCCAGATGAGACCCGAAAGATCTGTGCCCTTCACCAACAAAATAAGGAAGATAAAGACAACAAGTCCTAGGAGTCGATAAGCGTAACGAGAGGCAAGTGAATTCCCATTAAGGATCCGTTTTTCGCTCTCACCGGCGAAGGCATAGAGAGCCCCAATAATCAGTGATGGAACTGTGAGAATTACGATCGCAGTTTGGAGATATGTGCGGCCATCAGGAATCTCTTTCTGAAGGATTGCACCGAAAATCCCTCCAATCACCGCAGTGACCAATAATTTAAAAGCGCCTTTAGGAAGAAATGTGCTTTTCAATATTGGAGTGCTTAATCTTTCGCCAGCCATATCGAGGAACTTTGGCGCTATGAAGAGGGCTGTGGCTAACCATAAGCCAAAACAGTTTCCGACGAAGAGTTCTGCGGTGAAGAAGAAGGCAAAGGTCCGGAAGGCGAGCACAAACCAATGGTGTCGATGTGAAACGCTAGCGAGTTCAACAAAGAGTGAGCGATGGCGCTCTGGATATGAGTAAGTACCAAAGTCTTCAATAATTAATCTGATAATAATCGCTATGCCCATAATCACACCTATTGCATTGGCATGGTTCATGATCGCAAGTTTGAATCCTGAGAGTCCGCCAAGTGATTGAATGAGTTTCTGAGTTGCCCATCCTCCGAGTAGCGCTGCAAGTGCATAATCGGTTCCGCGCTCCCACAAGGTTGAGAAATCCTTTACTTCACGACGTACTGGTCTAATGGCGCTCGCAATCAACCCTGGAGCAAAATACAGAATCGACACTCCAAGAGTTGTCAGAATATGATGCCTGCTGTTGAAGTTCCCGGAGACAATCACACCAATCGAAAAGATGAAGGCAATGATGAAACCGGCATAGGCATCAGCTAGGCCAACGAGCATTCCTAGAAGCGTGATTCCCAAAGTGGCAGGAACCGCTTTTCCACCGTTGAGACTCAAGGTATGGAAACCAATGTAGATCGCGAGTGGATAGAGCAGGACCTCTAGTGAGCCAATAATTGAGCGTAAATAAGTGCCATCTAGAAGGAGTCTCGCCATCAGCGGTGAGAACCTTGAAAATTGCTGGGCAGCTTGGCCGAAGAAGGAATCAACATGTGAAGTAAGCGGTGAGCGCCAGGTGCGCTTCTTATCGCCCCAACCGGCGGCGCGCTCGACTGCGATTAACTCGCCAGCATCAACACTCTGCACAGAGCTCTGGTCATTATCTTCTTGAGATTGATCAGATTGTTCAGATTGAGAATCTGATGAACTCTGTGACGACCCTGCAATCGATCCACCGATAGCACCTAAAAGTGCAAGTGCAGTAACAGCGATAGAGGTACTCCCCTTTGGATCTGAAGCAGGATTAAAAGGTTGATCTAAATCTGGACAGATATTGTTCCAATGAATTTCGCCCTTAAGATTTTTGCAGAATTGAAGGGTCTTCTCACTTACAAGGCCATTGGCATCTGTCACTTGAATTTGCACATCGTGGAAACCAGGGGCGGTATCTGCGGGAACGTCAATGTTGAGTTGCTCAGATGGATTAGTAACTGGTTTGTTGATCACAACCGTGTCTTGAGCCCAAGCGGATAACGTCATCACCTGGAGACCTAAGACAACTCCTAGAAGGATCTTCTTCTTCATTTTTTAGCTCCATCTTTGATTGTGACTTTAATCTTTTGGCCAGGCTTGAGATTCATAATGCCGACATTGGCACGATTGCCATCGGTCTTCGGAGAAATTTCAACAACAGATTCACTCTTCTTTGCAGGGGCCGGTTTATTTATAGTAGCCGACTTGCCTTGCGTGATCGTTACCTTGATCTTCTGCCCCGGCTTCAAATTATTGATCGCGACGGAGGCGCTCTTATCTCCGACCTTTGGTGCGATCTCAAGTGGCTT
>DAINZB010000016.1:14714-18410 GCA_036749135.1 Candidatus Nanopelagicaceae bacterium
AGTTGGCTTCACAGTTGGCTTCACAGTTGGCTTGCTCGATGGGGCAGGCGCAGGGGTCACTGGCGCTGGGTTCGATGGTGAAACGCTCGGTGATGGTGAAGAAATTGGGGTCGGCTTTGGAGTTGGTGTTGGCTTCACGGCGGGAGGCTTCGCTGGGTGAACAGGAATCGGTGTGAAGATCGGTGCAGGCGCTACTGGGGCAACTGGAACTACCGGCACAACAGGATTCCGTACTGGAGCAACCACTACCGCCGGTGCCGGAGCAACCGGAGCAGCCACAACTCCGAGAGTAAAGGTAGATGAAACTGACTGAGCTGGTGAACCAGAATCTGTAACAGTCAGAGTAAAGGTGGCGACTGCAAGAATTTCTGTTGGTGTTCCACTAATTCTTCCGGTAGCTGGATCCAACGTTAAACCTGCTGGCAGAGCTGGCGATACTGAGTATGTAAACGGAGCAGTTCCACCAGCAACTGTTACAGGAGTGAAAGGTGTGATCGCGGAATTCTGTGTTGCAGAAGTGCTTGCAACGGAGGTATTTGCAGTCAATGGTCCTGGTGCAACTTCGAGTGTGAAATCGGCATGTGATGTTCCACCTGCTGCATCCGTTGCAGTGATGGTGTAAGTCCCTGATGCAACCGCTGAGATCGGAGTTCCGGTGATTTGGCCGGTTGCAGGGTTCAGTGTGAGACCGGCAGGAAGTGCTGGTGAGACTGAATACGTCACTGGTGCAACACCATTTGAAACGGTGATTGGCGTGAACGGTGTTGCAGGTACACCTGCGGTGAGTGATACCGGAGTTGTCGAACCAAGTGCGCTCAACGCTGGATTTCCGGTCAATGTGAAGGATGACGATGAACTCTCAGGCGTTGGCGTAGTTGAATCAGTAGCTGTGATCACGAATGTGGATGTTCCAGAAGGTGCAGTCAAAGTTCCAGTGATGGCTCCTGTTGAGGTATTAAATGAGAGGCCAGCTGGTAGTGAAGGAGCGATGGCATATGTGATTGGCGCAATTCCACCTGCAGCCGTGACTGGAGTAAAGGCTGCAACTGCAACGCCTACTTCAATAGCTTTCGTTGCCAGAGCTGTCGTCGCAGAAACCGGGGCGTAGTAAGTAAATGCCGCAGCCGCTGTCACCTGCTGTGAATCTGGTGTTGTTACAACGACATCGGCAGGACCAGGCGCATCGGCAGGAGTTGTACATGTGATCGATGTTGACGTTGGGGTTCCAGTAATGGTGCAAGGATTGCCATCAAAGGTGACGGTGGTAGGAGAAGATCCTTGAATCAAGTTAGTACCAGTGATCGTAACTGAAGTACCACCAGCGCCTGAGCCTGTTGTAGGTGAGACTGAGGTAATGGTTGGTGAAGGGGTAGGTGTTGTGATGGAACCAGTCATTGAAGTAGATGGACCGTCACCAACGCTATTGTGCGCAGTCACAGAGATTGTGTAGCTTGTTGAATCTGTGAGTCCAGTAAGGACAACTGGTGAAGAAATGCTTGATGCATTTTGCGTGATTGCACTTCCACCGCCAGATGGGGTAGCAGTGATGGTGTAATGATCGATCGTTGCGCCACCATTTGAGCTTGGGGCAGTGATTCGGACCGATGCACTTGATGAATTAATGACCGTTGCATAAACAGTGGCTGGTGCCGTTGGCAAGATAGCGGCAACACCTATTGAGACTGTTGCGGATCCAGTTGATGTCGCTCCCCCAGATACTGTCGCGCTCACCGAGATAGTAAAGGTTGATGAAGAGGCAGCCGCGGTTGGGGTTCCTGAAATTACTCCGGTCGAGGTATTGAGAGTAAGTCCGGCAGGAAGAGTTGGGCTCACAGAATATGTCGCGCCAGTTGGTGATGCGGCAGAGATCGAAGTAGTGATCGGTGTAATTGGTGTTCCATAGGTCGCACTCAATGTTGCAACAGATGTTGATACACCAAGCGGTGTTGTAAATGTAGTTGTTGATGAGGCTGGACTATTACCTGCGCTGTTCTTCGCAGCGACTGCCACGGTATATGTGGTTCCCGGGTTGAGTCCTGTGACGCTCAAACTGGTTGAGGAAGTATTGGTTGACAGAGTAACTGGAGCACCGCCACCGACGGGAGTGAGGGTTGCAACATAGCCAGAGATATCAGCGCCACCATTGCTTGTTGGGGCAGAGACTGTGATTGCAGCTGCGGTGGTCGAGCTTGCTGTAGCCGATGTAATGGCAGGTGCGCTTGGGGCTACTGCAGGCTGAGTGACTGATGATGAGGTAGTTCCAGTTCCCGATCCAACTTGGTTAGTCGCAACAGCTGTGAATGTGTAAGCGGATCCTGGGGTTAAACCAGTCATGAGAACAGGGTTGGCAATCTGTGCAGCAGTTACGGTCGTCGTGACAGTCGCACCTGTTGAAGAGTTGGCCGTGATTGTGTAGTTAGTAATGGCATTTCCACCATTATCGGTTGCTGCGCCGACGGTCACTGATGCAGTGGTGCCAGATGCTGCAGTGGCAGAGACAGAGGCTGGCGCTCCTGGAACATTTGCTGGAGTGATCGTTGGATCTGGTGAAGGAAGCGAAGTTCCCACCGCGTTTGTTGCGGTAAGAACGAAGTCAACTGGAACACCATTTGTTAATCCTGTAATCGTGCAGGTTGTCGTTGGCGCACTCACGGTGCAGCTTTGACCAGAGGTTGCGGTGACGGTGTAGGAGAGAATTGGTGAACCACCAGTATTCGCAGGTGGGAGCCAAGAAACAATTGCCGAAGCGTTGCCAGGCAGTGCAATGATATTCGCTGGATAATCTGGGATAGTCGCCGGAGTTACTGAAGATGAAGCGGGCGAAGCTGATGAGCTTCCAGTCGAGTTAGTTGCAGTCGATGTGAATGTATAAGGCGTTCCATTAGTAAGACCAGTGATGATGCACGAAGTCGCTGGTGATGTAACTGTGCAGGTTGCTCCACCAGGGCTGGCGGTGATTGTGTACGTCGCAACCGCACCACCACCACTCGCTGCCGGGTTACCCAATGTAATGGTGGCCTGTCCATTACCGGCGACCGCGGTTGGAGCCGTTGGAGTAACAGGAAGTGCGACAACCCAGACTGCGATTAAAGATGTGTTATGAGTAGGAACGCTGAACGATGAGCCTGCGGAATATGAGGTAGTTCCATCGCTCCAGGTGCTGAAGGTAAAGCCACTCTTTGAGAATCCAGTTGATCCGGCGAGAGTTACGGTGCCCGGAGATGCGGATAGTTGAGCCGTAGGAATCGTGCCAGTTCCACCAGAGAGTCCATAGCTGACGGCGTAGGTCGCCCCGCTCCAGACCGCAGTGAGTGTGACAGCGCTAGTTCCCATTGTGTAGGTGGCGCCAGCTCCATATGTCGTAGCGCCATCGTTCCAACCTAAGAATGTGCGGGAGGCATAGGTTGGAGGTGTCGCATCAATAGTGAAGGTTGAGCCGAACGCGACGGGGGCGTGGGAGGGAGGCGTTGAAGATCCACCATTAACGGCGTAAGCAATCGAATAGGTAGCAATGCTCCACTGGGCGACAAAGGTGACGTTGTTATTTGGCATGGTGAAGACGGTGTTGGTGTCGTAATTTGTTGAGTTATAAAGCCAATGAGTGAAGTTGTATCCGGTCTTCGTTGGCACAGTACTTGGGATAGTAAATGTTCCTTGATAGGCAGTATCACCTTGAGTAATTGCGGATGATGTTCC
>DAINZB010000017.1:0-7815 GCA_036749135.1 Candidatus Nanopelagicaceae bacterium
GCAGGTCCACCGGGGAGAATCGCATTCGGAACGTTTGCAATCCGAGCTCCGCCGCCAGCGTATGCCGAATCGACTGAGATGCCCATCAACGGATAGGTCGCTTTTCCGGTTTTAATTAATTGTTCAGCGGTCTTCTTCGCTTGGTTGATAGGAATAGCAAAACCAAGACCAATCGACCCTGATTGACTACTAAAGCTGGCACCAAGAGATGCAATCGCCGAATTCACACCGATGACGGCGCCATTGATATCAACGAGCGGTCCACCAGAATTACCAGGGTTGATTGCAGCATCTGTCTGGAGCGCATTAATAAATGAACTTTCTCCGGTTCCGCCACCACTCGTCACAGCGCGATTCTTGGCAGAGATGATTCCTGATGTCACAGTGCCAGCAAGTCCCAATGGTGAACCAATGGCAATAACGGGATCGCCTACTTGAATCATTTCAGAGTCGCCTAACTGAAGAGCAGGTGCATCTGTCACATCAATTTTAAGAACTGCGAGATCATATGAACTATCGCGACCAATAAGTTTTGCTGGATAACTTTTGCCATTGGTTAGGTTGACTGTGATTGAGCCACCACTTGTGACAGCGCCTTCAACGACGTGATTATTTGTCAGGATCGTGCCATCGCTCTGAATAAAGAATCCTGATCCAGTATCCCCACCAGAAGGTGTTTGCGCATCAATCGAGACTACGGATGGCGAGACGCGGGCAGCAATTCCGGCGATCGAATCTGGAGCGCGTTGTACAGAGGAGTGGGTGGAGACGAGGTTGGTGTTATGAAGTGTGAGTGTGCGGTCAACGATCGCACCGACGCCACCAGCGAGGAGCGTCATGACGAGAGCGAGGCGGATGCTGATTCCAGCAGAGCGTGTTGATATCTGTGGCTGATCAGATTGCGATGCGGCAAGCCACCATGGCGCATTTGCTGGAGGAGTCGAAGGGTTATCGTGATCGCTCATAGTTGCGATCTTATAAGGCAAAGCTTAAAAGCTGCTCGTTATCAGCTCTTTGTGGCAAGGAGCACTCCGGCTCCGAGCGGCAAGAGCGTTGAACTCCAGCGGCTATCTTCCTTGATCGAACGGATGCCATCGCGACGGGAGATGCTTTCGAAATCTCGTTGCGTGGGATCGGCGACCTTTCCGCCAGAGAGGGCATGATCAATAACGAGCGTTCCACCAATGCGGAGCAAGCGATGGGCTTCATGAATGAGATCCATCAAATCTGCAGACGTTCGGATGACGACGAGGTCGTAGTTTCCATCGGCCAGTTTTCCGACGACATCGTTAATTGCACCTGTGATTAATCGGAAGCGCTGAGCTGAGATTCCAGCTTCTTCAAAGCTTGAACGTGCTGCGGCAGAGAGTTCGCGTTCAGTATCAATCGATGTGAGGACGCCATCTTTTGGCATTCCTTGGAAGAGCCAGAGTCCGCTCACACCAGAACCAGTGCCAATTTCAACAACCGATTTTGCCTGAACCTGCGTGGCTGCATACTGAAGGAGGCCTCCTACAGCAGGAGATGGATCGTTCGCACCACACTCAACTCCATACGCTCGTGCCTGTTGCATAAAGATATCTTCGCGAACATAACTCTCAGAGTATGCAGTCATATCGCCACGATTGCCGAAGGTTGTCATAGCGATGCAATCCAATCAATCAAGAGTCGAACGCCTGATGCAGTTCCACCTTTAACATTTTCACCAGAATCAGAATCTGATCGACCACTGCCGGCAATATCGAGATGAACCCAGCGACGTTTTCCGACAAATTTCTCTAAGAAGAGCGCAGCGGTAATCGAACCACCGCCAAACTTCTTGCGATCAATATGAGCGTAATCTGCAATATCGCTATGAAGTGCTTCCGCGTATTCATCAACAAGTGGCATATGCCAAGCATTGTCACCAATACGTTTTCCGGCTTCATGAATCCTTGCTGCGAGTGCAGTATCTCGAGAGTACATCGCCGCATATTGGCGCCCAAGGCCAACCCGAGCTGCTCCAGTAAGGGTCGCAACGTCAACAAGATAATCTGGATTCAACTCTAAATCTGCATATGCCAAACCATCAGCGAGAACTAGCCGTCCCTCAGCATCGGTATCAAGAACTTCAACGGTTGTTCCGCCATATTGCGTAATAACATCAGATGGTCGTTGAGCTGTGCCAGAGATGAGATTAGCTGCGCACATCATCAATGCAGTCACACGTACCTTTGGTTGTACCTCTGCCATTGCAAGGGTTGTCGCCATCACGACTGCAGCACCAGACATATCTGTCTTCATGGGTGCCATCTCTTCCCAACCACGTTTTAGTGAATAACCACCGGTGTCGTACGTAATACCTTTACCAACAAGCACAACGTGAGGCCAATGAGCCGATCCTCGAGGTGCATATGTGACCTGAATAAGTCGAGGCCCAGGATTTGGTTGTGACCCACCCACTGCGCGAAGTCCACCAAATTTATTAAGTGCGGCGCCGGAGAGAACCTCAACAGTGAGCGCGGCAGAGTTCTTCTTCTTTACTGCAGCTTTTGTCGCAGTTGCCATCCATGCTGGATTCTTCTCATCAGAGGTCTCGTGAATGAGATCTCTCGCTAACCAGACCGCTTCAATCAAGGTCTGCGAATACTTAACTTGCTTCTCAAAATTTCCATGGAGAATAACTGTGCAGGGTGCTGGCTTTTTTTCACTCTTCTTACCCCATACGTACTGAGAGAGAGCGAGCGCATTGAGATGAACGACTGCAGATTCCGGCACAGTAATAAGCCCATGAAGAACCGTGAGAGATTTTCCCTTCACCTTTCGTCCGAGGGTCACGCCGGCTTTACGAAGATCGGCTGATGATTGCGATCCAACTCCGATGATGAAGAGTCGCTTGCAACGTGTGCCAGCTAATGGAACCTCAATAAGTTCCCCGGCCTTTGCAGTGAACTCAGGCCACTGCGAGAGGATCGTGGTGAAATCGAGAGCAAACTCATCGGCTACCGCTTGAGCGATGGGTGATTTAAGAACGAGTGGGCCAGCCTCAGTGAGTTCGGCAGCCACGGCTACGGCATCAGTATCGTTACAGGAGATAGCGCTCTTCGCGCCACTGATACGAAAGATGGGTGGGGTTGCGGTCTTCACACCCCGACCTTATAGAAAATTACTTCTTAACGAGCGCTACTGCGGCTTGGAGCACATTGCCGAGATTTGTGGCTTCTTCGATATTGAGCTCGACCACGAGGCGTCCTCCGCCTTCGAGTGGAATTCTCATAACCATGCTGCGTGCTTCCTTTGTGACTTCCATTGGACCGTCACCAGTGCGGGGTTTCATCGCTGCCATAGGAGAAGTATCTCGTACCAACGGGTAAGAGAGGAAATCGAGAAAAGGGCAAATCCCGCGTGATTGGTTGCGGAGGAGATTAATTTTTCGAGATAACGCCCAATATCCGAGCCTTGCCGAGCGCAATCACCGATTCGACTGCCCGAAGTGGAACTCCGAGCGCCTGCGCGATATCCGATGGAGTGCGACCTTTGATGATGTGCAAGGTGAGAATGAAGCGCTCCTCTTCCGGCAGGGCAGCGAGGAGATCCGCCAGCGTCGTAGGGGATTTCTCGCTCACGAGGAGAGGTTACTAGCGCGTGAGGGCCGTGAGGGCCTGATCAACCTGAGTAGTCCATGAGATTAATTCATTCTGACCACTCTTCATCAACTTATGGTCTGCGAGGTGTTCCAGCGCGCTCTTCAGCGGCCCATAGGCATTAACCGGGTCGAGAACTGCGATGGGCTTGGCATGGAAGGAGAGGTATCGACCAACCCAGATCTCAAAGAACTCTTCCAGAGTTCCGATCCCGCCGGGAAGTGCAATGAACCCATCAGATAACTCTTCGATGAGTGCTTTGCGCTCGCGCATCGTATCGACGAGATGCAGCTCTGATGCATGTGGATCTTGAATCTCGCGATCAACGAGTGAACGGGGAATAACACCGATCGTCTGTGCGCCATGATCACGAGCACCACGTGCAACAGCGCCCATCATGGAGATCTTTGCTCCACCCCAGACGAGATCATGGCCAGCTTCAGCAATCCCTTTGCCGAGTTCGTAGGCGAAGTCGATCAGGGCAGGGTCGATATCCGGTGCAGATGAGCAATAGACCGAGATCTTCATGCTCGGAACTCTAGTGGGCTATTTGGCTCTAGTGGGCAGGTTAATAAGTGGGGCAACCCAAGCCCCTTTGATAGGTTTCGGATATGAGCAAAGCGTATGGATATGGCGTAGCAACGATCGCTGCAAATGGCGATCTCCTTGATACCTGGTACCTCGAAGTAGGTCTTGGATCGGCTACTGGATCTGCGCCAGATCGCACCGCCTACCTCGCACCTGATGCTATTCGTGGCGTAACAAAGCAGGCTGTTGATCTGGAGATCACATTATCTGATGCGCCAACAACTGCCGCTGATGCCTACCTTCGTCTCCACTTACTCTCACATCGATTAGTGAAGCCACATGGTCTGAATTTAGATGGCCTCTTTGGTCTACTCACTAACGTTGCTTGGACATCTGCCGGTCCTTGCTCACTCGTTGACTTCCCAGCAACCGCTGCTCGTCTTCGCGCAGCTTTCGGAAATCTCACTGTCTATGGCGTCGATAAGTTCCCACGGATGGTTGATTACGTTATCCCTGATGGTGTTCGCATTGCTGATGCTGATCGCGTTCGTCTCGGTGCGCACCTGGCCTCTGGCACAACAGTGATGCATGAAGGATTTGTGAACTTCAACGCTGGCACTCTCGGTAAGTCGATGGTCGAAGGTCGCATCAGCGCCGGTGTTGTCGTCGGCGACGGTAGTGATATCGGTGGTGGCGCGTCGATTATGGGAACTCTCAGTGGTGGCGGAAAAGAAGTCATTTCAATTGGCGAACGTTCACTTCTCGGTGCAAATGCTGGCGTAGGAATCTCGCTCGGCAACGACTGCATCGTTGAATCTGGTGTCTATATCACCGCTGGATCGAAGGTCGCATTACCTGATGGCAGCGTTGTAAAGGCTCGCGAACTCTCAGGTGCCAACAACGTAATCTTCCGACGTAACTCACAGAGCGGTGCGCTTGAAGCGCTACCAAAGACAGGTCAATGGGATGGACTTAACTCCATCCTGCACGCTAATTAATAATTAATCTGGAACCACGAAGAAGGTATTTTTAATTTCGTTTTGAAGGTTCCCACGGGCAAGGTCGCCTTCACACCTGAGGATGATGTCGCTGAAATCGAGAGCGCACTATTCGTCACGCTCTTCGTGTCGATACTGATCGTTGCAACATCTGACAGACCAAAAGCAGCGCTCATATCGCTCTGATTAATGACTCGCTGCCAGTGTGAATATGTTGGATTGAGAACAAGATCCAATGAATAAGGATCAGGAACATTTGTCAGGTATGGGAAGGCAGTCCCCCAAACATCTTCACTTCGCTGTGTTGTTCCACCACTCGATGAGAAGAAGTACACGTTAATGGGGGCACCGTTATACGTAATGCTCATTCCCGATGTGGCATCAACCGCTGCTTTCCAGAGCGCGCCAATGGTTGGCTCAGACTCTTTGGAATACCCCACATAATTTTGATCGTAGATGGTGTTGTAGACATTGCAATCGCACTCTTTGCGAATGGAGTTGATGCGCGAGAGTCCATATGTACGTGAAGCAATCGCTTGGCTCTGGATCGCTGCAGTTGGCCAAGCAGAGCTCATCTCGCTAATTCCATAGATGTACTCAGTATCGAGTTTCATGGTCGCAGTGACTTCCATCTTGCCAGCGACAACTTTTAACGCGACCGATCCGTACTTGAGTGAGATGCCTGCGACTTTAACGATGCCATCCCACTTCACTGTGAAGAGTGAGTTCGGAGCAAGGATCTGTGTTGGAGCGCCTTTGATTGTGATCGTTGGCGAGATGACCTTTCCAACAACGGCAAATTTAAGGACTGCTCCTGCAGGAATAGGGGTCGGGATCGTTGTGAGATCGCTCTTGAAGAGTTGGAGATTCATTCCGGTGATTGCCTGGTACGTGGATTGATGGGCAATATTGACGCGGATATCTTGCGTAATAGGAGTTGTATTTATTGTCGTACCGGGGAAGTAATAACCCAAGATATCGCTGGCACTCTTTCCTTCTAGCGCTAATCCCTCAGCACCAATCTGACTCAACCCGACTCCATGACCAAACCCTGAGCCGGTAATAATAAAACGAGCAGGTACTGGTGCTGCCCATGCGGGTGTTATTGCAAGAAAAAGAATTGAGCTAAGTAGCGCGATGAACTTCTTCATTCTCACTTCACCAAATATGCTGGAGATGTCAGGAAGCCAATTCCCCACGAGAGATGCATCGTTGTGAGTACGGCTGGAAGGGCAATCCGTTCTGACCAACTCTTGCCAATAAGTAATGAGGCAACGAGGATCGCTGATGCATATCCAAGTGCAGGGATAAGGAAAAGTGGGTGGAGCGAAATCCCTAAGAGCAGTGAGAGCGCAATCGTGACTGTTGCAACAGGTGGCGCCAAGTATCGGTAGTTAACAGTCCCCTTATGGTGGCGAGTTACAGCGCGACGCCAACGGCCATATTCGAAATATTGTTTAGCAAGCGCCTTGAGGTTAGGTCGTGGGCGATAGATAACGGCAAGGCGAGGATCGAACCAGATCGTTCCGCCCGCTTCACGCAATCGAAAGTTCAACTCCCAATCTTGGGCGCGAATAAAACGTTCGTCATATCCCCCAGCAGCGATGAGTGCAGATTTTTGAAAGACGCCGAGATAGACGGTATCTGCTGGTCCTGCCGTGCCACCGATATGAAAGCGGGCGCCACCAACACCAATCGGTGAACGCATCGCACGCGCAACGGCATCTTCAAATCGAGTCTTACCAACGGCAGCCATAATTCCGCCGACATTGACCGCATTGCTGCTCTGCATAATCTCAACGGCATCGGCGATATAACTCTTAGAAATTTCCGCATGGCCATCGATGCGACAGATGATCTCGAACTTCGCAGCAGCAATCGCGGCATTAAGGCCAGCGGCGGTACGACCGGTCGGATTTTCTACAAGAACAATGCGTGAATCTTTTTCGCGCAATCCGGCGGCAATCTCATTGGTCCGATCCTTTGATGGACCCAGAGCAAGGATTACCTCGAGCTCGCCCGCATACTCCTGCGCAAGGATTGCCGAAATTGCGTCAGCGAGAAACCGCTCCTCATTGAGGATCGGTAAGACGACGCTGACACCCGGCTGCATAGATACCCACCGTACCGTTTCGGGGCACTACTATCTCTGTAATGGCACTGAAAATCTCTGTGATTGGCACCGGTTACCTCGGTGCAACTCATGCTGCCTGCATCTCTTCGCTCGGTTTTGAGGTTGTCGGCATTGATACCGATTCCTCGAAGGTCGCTGCCCTGCAACAAGGGAAGGTCCCGTTCTACGAACCAGAGTTAGAAGAGCTCCTCGCCCAAGAGATTGCATCAGGACGCCTCACCTTTAGTGATTCATTTGATGCTGTGAAGGACGCAGATGTGCACTTCATCTGTGTGGGAACGCCTCAGGTAAAAGATGGTCTCGCAGCCGATATGACCTATGTGAATGGCGCGCTGGAATCAATTGCACCATTGATTAAAGCTGGCTCACTCGTCGTTGGTAAGTCGACCGTTCCTGTTGGAACTGCAACAAGACTGCGCAATCGACTCCTTGAAATTAATCCGGATGCCGATCTCGCCTGGAATCCAGAGTTCTTACGTGAAGGCTTTGCAGTCGATGACACACTCAATCCGAATCGCCTGGTAGTTGGTGT
>DAINZB010000017.1:7915-16215 GCA_036749135.1 Candidatus Nanopelagicaceae bacterium
GCACTTGAGTTCTTGCGGGAGATTGATTCCATCAATATGCGCGCACGTCAGCGCATGATCGATCTCGTTCGTAAAGATTTATCAGAAGATCTCGTTGGAAAGAAGGTTGCAGTATTAGGCGCAGCGTTCAAACCAGATAGTGACGATGTGCGTGACTCCCCAGCGCTTGATATCGCAGTGCAGATTCACGCGGCTGGTGCGAATGTTGTCGTGCATGATCCAAAGGCAACACATCCCGCAGCAAAGAGATTCCCAGCACTTACCTTCACTGAAGATATTGAAGAGTGCCTGCGCGACGCTGAGATCGTTCTCCACTTAACGGAGTGGAAGATCTATCGCGAATTAGATCCATCAGCGATGCGCAAGCTCGTAAAGAATCCGATCTTGATCGATGGTCGCAATATGCTCGATCGCAGTGAGTGGCAGAAGGCTGGTTGGCATGTGCGTGCACTTGGCCGCGCAGATACCAATCGTTAATTAGAAGCCGGTCTTCTGGTTCCGCTTCGCGTTTAGGGTTTGACCCTTTTGCAGTGACTCAACCCGGGCCTTCTCCATCAAGCCAGCAACCTTTACTGCGATACCTGCATCTGACGTTCCTAAGATACGTGCAGCAAGTAGTCCAGCATTCTTCGCATTTCCAACACCGACAGTTGCGACTGGAATGCCAGCGGGCATCTGAACAATAGAAAGTAATGAATCCATGCCATCGAGATATTTCAGTGGAACTGGTACACCAATAACTGGAAGGGTTGTTGCCGCAGCGATCATTCCTGGCAGGTGAGCTGCGCCGCCCGCACCGGCGATGATGACTTTAAATCCAGAGCTCACTGCACCGTGCGCAAAAGCGAGCATCTCATCTGGCGTGCGATGTGCGCTAACGACATTCGCTTCATATTCAATGCCGCACTCATCAAGAATGGCAGCAGCCTCTTGCATGATCGGCCAATCTGAGTCAGATCCCATCACAATCGCTACTGGCTTACTCATCAATCGCTCCGCTCAGATAATCAATTGCATGGTCGACTTCCTGCATTAATTCTACGAGATGATCGCCATCTCCAAGTAACGTCACATGGCCAATCTTTCGGCCTGGCTTCACTACCTTTCGATAATGGTGGAACTTCAAGGTTGGTGTACGCGCCATCAGATGGAGATAGGGGCGATACATATCGCTCTTCTCGCCGCCCAAGATATTGCCCATGACCGCCCAATCACTTGTTCGGGAGGTATCACCGAGTGGAAGATCAAGCACCGCGCGCAGATGCTGTTCAAATTGAGATGTCGTTGAACCTTCGATCGTCCAATGGCCGGAGTTATGCGGGCGCATGGCAAGTTCATTGATAATAAAACGATCTCCAACTTGGAAGAGTTCTACCGCCATAACGCCCACGAGATTGATTCCCTGAGCGATTGTGAGCGCGATGCTGCTGGCCGATATCGCAAGCTCATCTGACATATCTGGCACGGGTGTAACAGTTGTTGTGCAGATTCCATCTCGCTGCACCGTCCATGTTGGAGACCAGGTAGCAGCTTGGCCATGAGGTGATCGCGCGACCATGATTGCAATTTCACGTGTGAAATCTAACTTCTCTTCGAGGAGTAGCGGCGTTGGCAGTGCATCCAACTCTTCTTGGTTATTTACAACCCAGACGCCACGTCCGTCATAACCACCGGTGGGTGCTTTCGCAATTAATGGGAAATCGATGATCGGCGCTCCACCCACATATTTCTGAAAGAGTGGATTGGGAAGCTCGAGTTCATCCATCTTTTCGCGCATTGCCAATTTATCTTGCGAGTAGATGAATGCGTCAGCACGCGGATAGACGCGTACGCCATTCGCCTCTAGATGCTTAATAACTGATTGTGGAACTTGCTCATGTTCAAAGGTCACGACATCGCAGCCTTTAGCAAAGGCGAGCACTTCAGCTGAATCCTTATAGTCGCCAACAACAAAGTCACATACCTGAGCAGCTGAATCATCTGGAATTGCGGCAAAGACAGAGAGAGTAATTCCCAACTCAGTTGCGGGAGCGACCATCATGCGCGCTAGCTGACCAGCTCCGATGACACCAACTTTAGGGAAGCTCACTGGTGAAGTTTATCTAACTTAAGGAGAGGTGGATGATGTCGCCGACGCTGATAACTTCCCCTGAATCGAGCAGTAACTCGCCATTATTCGATATTCCGGCTGCCATTCCCTCAATCTTCTGACCATCAGGGAGTTGAACCGAGACGCGCTTGCCCATAGTTGCACTGGAGTCGAGGTAATCATCGATGAGATCCTCACCGCTCTCCCACTCTGCAAGATTAAAGGCGATCTCTTTCAGTATCGCTGGCAAGAGTTCGTTGCGATCGGGTGCACGTCCTACGGTAAGAAGAATGGATGAAGCAGTCGGCACTGGAAGTTCTTCTTCTGTCATCGAAACATTGAGACCGATTCCGATAACAATGCCATCGCCGTGTACTTCACAGAGAATACCGCCAACTTTTCCACCATCACTCAAGATGTCATTAGGCCACTTGGTATAGAACTCAATGCCCAAAACTTCTGCGACTGATAGACCAACGAGTAATGGAATAAATCCCCACTCGTCGCGGTGTCGACGTGGCTCGATGTATGCAGAGAAGAGGAGTGCACTTCCAGGTTGCGCTTCAAATGTTCGGTCAAGTCGTCCACGGCCAGCGCTCTGATATTCGGCAACAATCACATCGCCATGTTTTGGTGATGAACTTTTCAGCGCACTTTGTGTTGAATCAATTTGCTCAACAGCATGTACCGACCAGTAGCCACCCTTGAGTGCGTCATTGATACTCGTTTGATCAAGCTCCACCGTAGTAACCTATACCCGTGACTGACGAGAGAATTGCAAAACGCCATGCAGAAGGCAAGAAGACTGCACGCGAACGTATCGATCAACTTGTAGATGATGGATCATTCGTTGAATTTGATGCGCAGATCGAAGATGGTGTGATCACCGGTTACGCAACCGTTGATGGTCGCACGATCGCTCTCTACTCTCAGGACTTCCTTGTTAAAGGTGGCAGCCTCGGCGAGATGACCGGCAAGAAGATCGTGAAGGTCATGGATTTCGCTCTCAAGAGTGGTGTTCCACTTGTTGGACTCAATGACTCTGGCGGCGCTCGTATTCAAGAAGGTGTCGTTGCGCTCAGCCAATATGGCGAGATCTTTAAACGCAATGTGAAATCTTCTGGTGTTATCCCTCAGATCTCCGTCATCATGGGGCCATCTGCTGGTGGCGCGGTCTACTCCCCTGCTTTAACTGACTTTGTCATCATGGTGAATAAGACATCGAATATGTTCATCACTGGCCCAGATGTCATCAAGGCCGTCACAGGTGAAGAAGTAGCGATGGAAGAGCTCGGTGGTGGACTCACCCACTCATCAAAGACCGGTAACTCCCATTACCTCGCCGAGAATGAAGATGATGCGCTCGATTACGTGAAGGCACTTCTCTCATTCCTGCCATCAAATAATCTCGATGACGCACCAGTGTTCCAAGCGACAGAATCGATGGACTTCTCCCCATCAGATCGGGCGCTCGATTCGCTCGTTCCAGATAATGCGAACAAGCCATATGACATGCGCATCTTGGTTGAGGCGCTTCTCGATGAAGCCGACTTCCTCGAAGTACACGCGCTCTTCGCTCCCAATATTCTCGTCGGCTTTGGTCGTATCGAAGGTCGCTCGGTCGGCATCATCGCTAACCAGCCTTCACAATTTGCTGGCACGCTCGATATCGATGCATCTGAAAAAGCGGCACGCTTCGTTCGCCTCTGTGATGCCTTTGGCATTCCTGTTATTACCCTGGTCGATGTCCCTGGTTTCTTGCCTGGTACCGAACAGGAATGGGATGGAATTATCCGCCGCGGTGCAAAGTTGATCTATGCATACGGTGAAGCATCTGTACCTCTTATTACCGTTATTACTCGCAAGGCTTACGGCGGCGCATATATCGTGATGGGCTCAAAGCAGCTCGGTGCAGATATCAACCTCGCTTGGCCTACCGCTCAGATTGCAGTGATGGGCGCACAGGGTGCAGTAAACGTTCTTCACCGCCGTGAGATCGCTGCTGATCCATCAGTTGCAGCCGATCTGATTAAAAAGTATGAAGATGAACTCCTCAATCCAGATATTGCGGCGAGCAAAGGTTTGATTGATGCCGTCATTGAGCCTCATCAGACTCGACGTGAGATCACCTTGGCACTTCGCGCACTTCGCAATAAGCGAGTCGATCTGCCAACTCGTAAACACGGAAATATTCCGCTCTAATGTTGCAAGGCAAGCGCCTCACAATTGTTACTGGTGACCCAACTCGTGAAGAGTATGTGGCGATCTCTCGTGCAATCCGTGAGATTCAGAAGCAAGAGAATCCCGAGAAGAAGTACCGCACCTCGTGGGCGCGCTTAAAGATTAAGAACTCATTGCCACGCAAATGGGGCACAACGCCCTCATGAGTACTCGTCGCATCATTCTCGCTTCAGCATCACCATCGCGTAAACGTCTTCTCGAATCGGTGGGCATTAGCCCAGAGATTCTCGTGAGCGGCGTGAATGAGGAAGATCCCGATCTCTTGGCGCTGAAGCCATCTGAGATGGTGATCGCACTTGCGATCATGAAGGCCCACACTGTTCGAAACTCACATCCGGTTGGCGACAACGCACTTGTTATTGGCTGCGACTCCACCTTTGAATTCGAAGGCCAGAACTTAGGAAAGCCCCTCACTGCAGAAGCTGCGATCGCTCGCGCAAAATCTATGCGTGGCAAGAGCGGTTACCTTCACACCGGTCATTCCATTATCGATACCGCTCAAGAGATTGAAGTCTCCGATATCTCAACATCGAAGGTGACCTTCGTCGATATGAGTGACCGTGAAATTGAAGAGTATGTCGCGACTGGCGAGCCGCTCAGCGTTGCTGGTGGCTTCACGCTCGATGGCCTCTCAGCGCCATTTATTGCGCATATCGATGGCGATCCCAGCGGAATCATTGGACTCTCACTTCCTACCCTTCGTAAGATGGCGATCAACCTTGGCTTGGAATGGGGCGATTTACTATGAGCAAGAAGATCACAGCGGTACTGATCGCCAATCGCGGCGAGATTGCAGTTCGTGTTGCTCGCGCCTGCCGCGACCACGGAATTAAATCGATCGCCATTTACTCCGATGAAGATCGCAACGCGCTCCATGTCGCCATCGCTGATGAAGCATTTGCGCTTAATGGCTTATCCGCTGCCGAGAGTTATCTCGACCAATCAAAGATTATTGCGATCGCGAAGACTGCTGGAGCAGATGCAGTGCACCCTGGCTACGGCTTCCTCTCTGAGAATGCTGACTTCGCGCAGAAAGTGATCGATGCCGGTCTGATCTGGATTGGGCCATCACCAGATGCGATTCGCCTCTTGGGAGATAAAGTCTCAGCCCGAAAGATTGCTGCAGAGGTTGGTGCGCCACTCGTTGCGGGAACTATCGATCCAGTCGATGACCCACAAGAGATTATTGATTTTGCAAAAGAACATGGTCTACCAGTTGCAATCAAAGCTGCCCATGGTGGTGGCGGACGCGGTCTTAAGGTTGCTCGCACGATCGAAGAGATTCCAGAGCTCTTTGCATCTGCAGTACGTGAGGCAATTACCGGTTTTGGACGCGGTGAATGCTTTGTTGAGCGCTATCTCGATAAGCCACGCCACGTGGAGACCCAGGTCTTAGTAGATAGCCATGGAAATGCAGTTGTTGTCTCGACCCGCGACTGCTCCTTGCAACGTCGCCACCAGAAGCTTGTAGAAGAAGCACCTGCACCATTCCTGACTCCGGCACAGCAAGAGCAGCTCTACACGTCAAGTAAAGCGATCATGAAGAAGGCGGGCTACGTCGGCGCCGGTACCTGCGAGTTCCTCATCGGCATCGATGGCACGATCTCATTCCTTGAAGTCAACACTCGCCTGCAGGTGGAACACCCAGTCTCTGAAGAAGTGACCGGGCTCGATCTCGTACGTGAGCAATTCCGCATCGCATCGGGTGAGGCGATCAATCCCGTCGATCCAGTGGTCCGCGGCCACTCCATTGAATTCCGTATTAACGGTGAAGATCCCGGAAATGGCTTCTTGCCATCACTCGGAACAATCACCAACTGGGAAGTTCCATCTGGTCCAGGTGTTCGTATCGATGCTGGTTTCGACTACGGCCATACGATCGGTTCACACTTCGACTCACTCCTTGCAAAGTTGATTGTCACTGCAGCAACACGTGAAGAAGCAATTGCTCGCGCGAAGCGCGCACTCGCTGAGTTCCAGATCGGTGGACTCGCAACCGCGCTTCCCTTCCATCGCGCGATTCTCGAAGATCCCAACTATGTTGAAGATTTCAAGGTCTACACGAGTTATATCGAGAATGAATTTGATAATCAGATTCCAGCATTCTCTTACAAGGCTGGCGTGGCAACCACGAAGGTCATCTCTCAGAAGATCGTCACTGAGGTAAATGGCAAGCGCTTTGAGGTCGTTGTTCACTCTGAAGAGGAACAACATCGCCGCCACAAGATTAAGTCGAATGTCTTAAGTGGCAACTCTGGCAATACCCTCAACTCCCCTATGCAGGGAACTGTCGTCAAGATTCTCAAGGCCAATGGTGAAGTCGTAAAGACCGGTGATCTGATCGTGGTCCTAGAGGCGATGAAGATGGAGCAACCACTCCTCGCCCATCGCGACGGCGTCATCGAGAAGCTCACTGTGAGCGTTGGCGAAACGGTTGCGAGTGGTGCAACATTGTGTCTTATCGAGGATGCCGACTAAATTGCTCGTATGAGCGACCTCTATCAAGACCCGATCGGTACCGCTGAATCTGCAGCGCACAAGCTTGCTGAACTAACTGGCAAAGCCTCACATCATGTAGCGCTCGTTATGGGCTCTGGCTGGATCTCAGCTGCTGATGCACTTGGCACTTCAACCCATGAGTTCCCGGCAGTAGATCTCCCTGGCTTTTTGGCGCCAACAGTTGCTGGCCATGGCGGAGTTATTCGCTCCTATGACCTCCAAGGTCCGAATGGAACGATTCACGCGCTCGTCTTTCTCGGTCGCACCCATCTCTATGAGGGTAAAGGTATTGAGCCAGTCGTTCATGGCGTACGCACTGCGGTAAAGGCCGGTTGCAAAGTCGTTGTTCTCACAAATGCCTGCGGTGGAATCAATCGCGATTACGCGGTTGGTCAACCGGTCATCATTCGAGACCATATCTCTATGACCGGAGTTAGCCCACTCATTGGTGCGAACTTTGTTGACCTCACTGATCTTTATAGCAAGCGCATCCGCGAGATAGTGAAGAGTGCTGATAGTTCACTCGCCGAAGGTGTCTATGTGCATTGGCGTGGCCCGGCATATGAGACTCCAGCAGAAATTAATATGCTCCGCACTCTCGGTGCAGATCTCGTTGGTATGTCCACTGTTCCAGAAGCAATTGCTGCGCATGCGCTCGGTGCTGAAGTACTTGGCATCTCACTCGTTACTAATGCAGCAGCTGGTGTCACTGGCGAAAAGTTGAGTCATGAAGAAGTAATGGCAGCCGGCAAGGCCGCTGCTGGACGTATGGGCGAACTCCTTGGAAAGGTACTTCCTCAACTATGAGTCTCGATCAATCTCTCGTCGCCGAAGTCGCACAGTGGATTGCACTTGATCCATCGCCCACTGATGCCGCTCTGCTTCAGAAGTGGCTCGATGACGGAAATGAGATTGATCTACGCCGTTGCTTCAATGGCTTCTTGCAATTTGGAACCGCCGGGCTTCGAGGACCGATTGGCCCCGGCCCATCCTGCATGAATCGCGCAGTGGTACATCGCGCGGCAGCGGGAATCGCTGCTTATATGAAGGCTCGTGGACTCACAAAGGTCGTCATCGGGCGCGATGCGCGATATGGCTCAGAAGATTTCACTCAAGAGAGTGCAGAAGTCTTCGCTGGCGCTGGCATGGAAGTCTTCGTACTGCCTCGACCAATGGCTACTCCAGTCTTGGCCTATGCCACAACTGCGCTCGGCGCTGACGTTGGAATCATGGTCACTGCTAGCCATAACCCACCTCAAGATAATGGCTACAAGGTCTATCTCGGTGGCGTCGTTGATGGTGTTCGTTATGCAGGTTCGCAGATTGTGCCACCTGCAGATATTCAGATCGCTGCTGAGATCGCAAAGATCAATCACCTAGCACCAAAGAAGACGGGCTGGACTGTTCTGAACGATGATGTCTTCAACAAATATGTAGCAGCAACTGCAGCGCTTGCTCGTTCCAAGAATCC
>DAINZB010000017.1:16315-17769 GCA_036749135.1 Candidatus Nanopelagicaceae bacterium
TTTGGAAACTCCATCGTCTCATCTTCCATCTTGAAGAAGATTGCCGATAAACATGGCATTGAATTCCACGAGACACTTACTGGATTTAAATGGTTGGCTAAGATTCCAAACCTTCGCTATGGCTATGAAGAAGCGCTCGGCTATGCGGTCGATGCGCTGAGCGTGAACGACAAAGATGGCATATCTGCAGCGCTGTTGATCGCCCAATGTGCCGGTGAATTAAAGGCTGAGGGCCGAACGATGGCTGATTACCTTGATGAGATCTGGTCTACCTACGGCTTCCATGCGACTGAACAGATCTCTATTCGCGTCAATAGCATCGCTCAGGTTGATACCTTGCTCGCTCGTCTGCGAAAGAACCCACCACAATCGATCGGTGGCTTCGCCCTCACGCAAGCAGATGATCTTGAGCGCCCAACCGATGGCCTACCTCCGACAAATGGTCTGCGCTACTGGTTTGGTCCGAATTTACGCGTGATTATTCGCCCAAGTGGAACTGAGGCGAAGATGAAGTGTTATATCGAACTCTGCGCGCCTCAGAATGAAGCAATCTTAACTTTGCCTGCTTTGAGAAGTGAGCTGACTGATTTAATGACCGCGGAGTAAGCCTGACCTTCACCAGTCAGCGCCATTCCAATTCCAGCCTCATTGACTGAATAGAGCTTTCCATAAATATTTGGATTGGTTGAGAGCACATCGCCTAATGTTTGGCCTTTGGTCGCATACCAAATCGCATCGTAAGCCGCAGATTCGAGATGCTTGGTAAATGCCCCTATGAGAATTCCTTTAGAACGTGATGATTGAAGCCAATATTGATCAGGAAGCACCCCAATAAGTTTCAATGGCTCTTTCTTAGTATTGAGCGCGATCACTGAATCTAAGAGTGATGAATTCGTAATCCAATTTGAGTAGAGCACATCAACGCCTGCACTATGCATAGTTGCAACACCAGTTGCTGGAGAGTTCGTTACTGGAATATTCACCACAACTGAGATCTTTGGTTTGATCGACTTCGCACCTTGTGTAAATGCTGCAGCTTGGGCTGGTGAGGTAACAAAGGTGACATCGCCTAAGAAACCGACTTTATTGCTCTTGCTCGCACTGGCAGCTAGCACACCAGCAAGATACGCCCCTTGCTGTGTATCGAAGATGAGTGATTCCACATTGAGATTTGAGATATTGCCATTATCAATGATGGCAAAGTTGAGATCTGGAAATTCCAAGCTCACAGTACTTACTGCTTTTTCATAGCCGCTTCCCACTGCAATGATCGTTGAATAACCGGCATTAGCAAGAAAACGTAGACGTCGGCTTCGATCCTTCTCGCTGCCATCAGTCACCATCTCGCGAATATCGAGCGCGGTGAGTTTGAGATTCTTCTTTGCGAGGTCCACGCCCATGGCTACTGCATCATTCTCTGATCGATCGCCACGGCCACCAACATCGTAGGCAAT
>DAINZB010000018.1:0-4270 GCA_036749135.1 Candidatus Nanopelagicaceae bacterium
GTCATCTTCTTCATCTGGTGCGTTGAGTTACGCGCTTCAAATGTTGAGCCAAGGGTCCAGCCTTTGACGGTCTTTGCAAGGATGACTGTTGGACGACCATTATGTGATGTGGCGGCCTTATAAGCAGCGTATAACTTTCGATAATCATGGCCGCCGCGTTGGAGTGCCCAGATCTCATCATCACTCATATGCGCAACAAGTGCCGCACAGCGAGGATCACGACCGAAGAAGTGTTCGCGGACATAGGCGCCGGACTCACCTTTATAGGTTTGATAATCACCATCTGGTGTCTTGTTCATTAATTCAACGAGTGCACCTTCGCGGTCTGCGGCGAGCAGTTGATCCCAACCACGACCCCAGACGACCTTGATGACATTCCAACCAGCGCCACCGAAGATTGATTCGAGTTCCTGAATAATCTTTCCATTACCGCGTACTGGGCCATCGAGGCGTTGCAGGTTGCAGTTGATAACAAAGGTGAGGTTATCGAGACCTTCACGTGCAGCTAAACCAATTGCACCGAGTGATTCTGGTTCATCAGTTTCACCATCACCGAGAAAAGCCCAGACATGTTGCTGCGAAGTATCTTTGATGCCGCGGCCATGGAGGTAGCGATTGAATCGCGCTTGATAGATCGCATTGATCGGACCAAGCCCCATGGAGACTGTTGGGAACTCCCAGAAATCTGGCATAAGTCGTGGATGTGGGTACGAGGATAATCCGCCACCAGCATGTGAAACTTCCTGACGAAAGCCATCCATCTGATGTTCAGTAAAGCGACCTTCAACAAATGCACGCGCATACATTCCTGGGCTGGCATGTCCCTGGAAGAAGATCTGATCTCCGCCGCCCGGGTGGTTCTTTCCCTTGAAGAAGTGGTTGAAGCCAACTTCGTAGAGTGAAGCAGATGATGCAAAGGTTGAGATATGTCCGCCGACTCCAACGCCAGGACGCTGAGCGCGATGCACCATCACTGCAGCATTCCAGCGCACATAGGCGCGGATCCTGCGCTCCATTGCTTCATCGCCAGGGAACTGTGGCTCATCAGCTGATGGGATGGTGTTGATGTAATCAGTTGTTCGAAGTTGTGAGATTCCTACATTCTTATCTTGCGCGCGGCGCATAATCTGAAGAGCGATATAACGGGCGCGGACTGGGCCGGCCTGCTTGAGGAGCGCATCGAAGGATTCCTGCCATTCCGCCGTCTCTGTGGGATCGGTATCCACGAGTTGGTCGATGAAGTGATCCAGGGATTCGAATTGTGAACTCATGTCCGTATCTTAAAGGCAAATATTCACCTGTATTTATCGTTCATAGGCTCGCAATCGACCAGATAGGGCTTGCGCTGAGCGGCTTTTCAGAGTGGACTTATCCCGTGAATGCAGCCGAGATCGCCGATCGGATGGGCTTTGCCGCTGGGGAGTTGATCCTCGAGGTTGGCCATGATCAGGATTGTGACGCAGATCTAAGAGATGCGATTATCGCTAAAGTTGGCTCACCACTGTTAGGAAGCGACTCCGATGAGGTCGTTGATGGCGTTCTCCTCTGGTTCCGTGACGATGATGGGGATTTAGTCGATGAGCTGGTCGATGCCCTTACCTACCTCTCTGAAACTGGTCCGATCTGGCTCTTAACTCCTAAGGTCGGAGTAGAAGGCCATCTCGATGCCGTTGATATCCAAGATGCTGCGCCAACCGCCGGTTTAACCCAGACTGTGTCATTCTTAGCCTCTGCCAATTGGAGCGCTACGCGATTGGTCGCACGTAAAAATTCATCAGGTAAGAAGTAATCATTCAACGCTCTTAACGACTGGAAAGAAGAGAAATGTCATTAACTATCGGCCAAGAAGCACCTAACTTCACACTCACCAACCAATTTGGTGAATCTGTTGAGCTCGCATCATTCCGTGGCAAGAAGAATGTCGTCATCGTCTTCTACCCATTTGCCTTCTCTGGTATCTGCACTGGCGAACTCTGCTCATTGCGTGATGACCTCGGCGCGTATCAGAACGAAGGAACTGAGCTTCTCGCAATCTCCTGCGATCCGATGTACTCACTCAAGGCCTTTGGTGATGCAGAGGGCTACAAGTTCAACCTCCTTGCAGATTTCTGGCCACATGGCGCCGTCTCCAAGGCATATGGAGTCTTCAACGAAGATCGCGGCTTCTCGATTCGCGGAACATACGTCGTCGACAAGGCTGGCGTACTTCGCTGGCAGGTCGTCAATGGACCGGGAGATGCGCGTAATGCCGCTGACTATAAGGCTGCGCTCGCTGCCCTGTAAGGCGTAATTTCATTATCCCCGAGCTCGATAGTAGAGTTCGGGGCTCAAGCTTCTACTTGCCACCGCGATATGAAGTTTGAATGGGTGGTTAGCTCAGTGGTAGAGCGCCTCGTTTACACCGAGGATGTCGGGGGTTCGAAACCCTCACCGCCCACCAGTATTAAAGGAAGAGCGTGGAACTAGCGCTTCAACTCGAGAATCAAAACTGCAGCTGATACCAAGAAGAGAAAAGTCGCTGGGGCAAAGGCTTTGAATGAATCCTTCACGCGAATATGCGCAGTCTGCGCACCGATAAAGTAGAGCGCGATTCCAGTAGATGCAGCAACACCGATTGGCTTGCTCCAGATTCCAACGAGAAGGCCGAGTGCTCCTAAGATCTCAAGAAGTGCGAGTTGGTTGTACTGACTCTCTTTTACTCCAACATGAGCAAGCGGCTCAGTTGCGCCTGCGTTACGAGTGATCTTTCCAAAGGCAGATAAGGTAATCGCGAGAGCGATGAATCCGCCGAGAATCTCGAGTGCAATTTTCATAAGTTTTCCAATCGTTAGGTCTTCAGTTTAATTGATCTTCTTACCAGTTATGGTGCTCAACGCGGATAAGACTGCTTCTGGTGTCCAACTTGGCTCCTGTGGCTTAGCGAGATTATTGAGGCCATCTTCGCTGAGGTAGGCCTTCAACTTAGCAGGGATCGATGCCTTGCCAGGATTTGGATTACCAAGGTCGAGCCATGCCCACGATTGCTGAGCATTGATGATTAATACTTCATCGGTATGAGTGATGTCGTACGTGTTCTTCTTGCCGGTCTGCCAATCGACTGGCAGTTTCTGCATCTCATCGGCGGAGTAAGGAGTTTTAGAGTAACTATTGCCAAAGAATTTCCAGAGCTTCGAAAGTCCAGGTTCAGCACCGGAAGCGAGTATCCATTTCTTATCCTGATAGAGCTCCTGATATGCGGCAAGTCGGGGAGCAGTATCGCGTTCACTATCAACCGATAGCTCGATAACCTTCACGGAGTCTTTCAGGGGAGAGGCGGCGACCGCATCACCAATAGTTCGCATATTGATCGAGGTCATAGGGCAGATCTCTTGGCATGATGTTAAGAAATCAGCAATGACGATGGTCTGACCTTTGAGCGATCCAAGTGTGAAACTCTTGCCATCTGCGTTGAAGAGCGGCACCGCTAAGACATCAGCAGGGACGGGTGCATTGAGAAGAGATCCACCACCCTGAGCGGCCATTCCTTGACCTGGTGCGAGTGACGCCTTGGGGGCTGGTTGAGTGCTTCCACATGAGGTCAATAAGAGTGATAATCCAAGTCCAGTCGCAATCGCCAAGGATTTACCAAACTTCATGGGTCAACAATAGGTCCCACGGTTGGAGTTATCAATGAGGTGCCCTAATATTTCCGCGTAGTAAGAAAAATACATACATCGATGATCCATCGGGATCGACAAAGGAGTGCTCGTGAAGGCGACAGTTGCCCACCAAAATCTCCTCATTGAACTACAAAAGATTGATACCACGATCATCTCCTGTGGAGTCAGGCTGGCAAATCTGCCGGAGATCGAACAGATCAAAGCAATCCATAAGCGTCTTGAAGATGCAGCCATTGAACTTAAAGTTGTTGAGACTGAACTTGAAGATGTCTCTATTGACCTACGTCGAAGTGAAGTCGATGTAGAAGCGGTAGTCGACCGTATGAAGAAGGATGAAGCGCGCCTCAACTCCGGAGCAGCCTCTCCGAAAGAACTTGAGCAGACCCAGCATGAGTTGGCTACCTTGGCGAAGCGAAAAGCGGAGCTTGAAGATGGTGAGCTTGAGATCATGATGCGCTTTGATTCGGTAAAGAAGCGTCTTGATGAATTAGCGAGCGATGAAGTTGGACTAAAGCAACTTGAACTAGAACTCAATGTTCGGTTAGAGAACTCAAAGAGTGAGATCAACTCAGAACTTGAATCAGCAAAGGCAGCTCGAGCAGCGCTCGTCC
>DAINZB010000018.1:4370-16804 GCA_036749135.1 Candidatus Nanopelagicaceae bacterium
ATCGCTGGCTTAGAGCATGCACATGCACTTGATCCTGAGGCGACGATCGATGTGAAGATGGATTCGAAACTCGTCGTTGAGCAGATGTCTGGGCGTTGGCAGATCAAGCATCCTGACATGCGCGAACTCGCTAAGCGAGCGAGAGAGGCTCATCCACTCTCACTTGTCACATTTAGCTGGATTCCACGTGACCAGAACTCTCATGCTGATCGCTTAGCCAATAAGGCGCTCGATGGTGAGGTTCAAGAGCAGACATACGTCCAGAAAAATTTCTTACATTCTCGTTTAATCTCGAAGGAAGTTCCTACAACGATCTATCTCATCCGCCATGGTGAGACGCCACTTACTCCAGAGCGTCGCTTTAGTGGTTCAGGTGGATCTAATCCTGGGCTTACTGAGAAAGGTCGTGAGCAAGCGCGCGCCGTTGGGCGTGAGCTCGCAGCTCGCCAGCCAGAAGTTCTCTTAGTTTCGCCGATGCAGCGCACCCGCGATACGGCGGAAGAGATCGGAAAGTTTGTTGAGGCCGCGCCGGTCTTTGATGAAGATTGGATTGAGGCATCATTCGGAAAGTGGGATGGGCTGACTCCCGATGAAGTAGAGGAGCAGTTCCCAGAGGAATTTAAAGCCTGGGTATCAGATGCTTGGTATCCGCAAGGTGGGGGAGAGCCATATGCCGCTGTTGCAGAACGCGCGGGTATCGCACTCAATAAAGTCGCTGCGGAATATCCAGGTCAGAAGGTTGCGATTGTGACGCACAATGTTGTCGTTAAAGGTGCAGTCTGCGTTGCTCTTCAAACCCCAATCGACAGTATCTTCCACGTCGATGTTGCGCCCTGCAGCATCACAACGATCAAGATCTGGCCATCAGATGGACTGATGGCGCTGATGTCTATGTCCGAACGAGCTGAATACTCTGCTTAAGAGCCTGGGCTCACCGTCGACATATTAAAGTCTTCAAAGATCAGTGCTGGCGCAGCTGCGCGCTCAACATCTCCGGCCCATTCACGTGGTTGAGTGATCGATGTTGCTCCAATGGCGCGAATGCGTCCCAAGAGCTCTACCGGTGATTCATTCCAACGGAAATTATTTACCGCGCCAATAACTTCGCCATCGCGAATTTGATAGACACCATCGCGAGTTAATCCGGTGAGAAGCATTGTTGTTGGATCAACGGTTCGGATATACCAGAGCGTTGTGAGAAGTAGGCCATTCTTCACTTGAGCGATCATCGATTGAAGATCGCCAGTTGCACCAGCGGCCTCAACAATAATATTTCGGCCAAATGGAGTGTAAGGAAGTCCGGTCAGGGCAGATGTTGCGCGGGTTTGGACGAGAGAGTTGAGCTTTCCATCTTTAAAGGTCTCGTTCTTTGGTGCGCTCTGACCGTTATCAAAGACTGAGGTCATCGGCCCACTCGATGTAGCAACCACATATTCGCTGCATTCCAAGCCAGGATAACGTGGATCGGAATAGATCGTGATCGGCAGATTCGAGAAGGTCTCTCCGACTCTCGTCTTGCCAGCTTGTCCGCGTTGTGAAAATACTGATCGACCTTCGAAAGCATCCTTGGCGCCAGAGAACCAACCGAGATATGCATAGAGATCAGCGACCGATCCTGCTGGTGCAACAGTGTCGTAACGACCAGCTGCAAGATCTAATTTTCGACCTTGCCACTCTAAGCGAGTCCGAATCTCTGAGTCGATTTCTGCGATTGAGAGATTCTTAAAGTCGCGAGTCGCGCGACCTTCCCAGGTAGAGCGAGAACGAGCATGTGATTTTCCGGTCATCTCGACGCGGCCATCTGGTTGATCGAAGCGAAGACGAAGTCCACCCTTTGAACCGACCCAGGTTGTGTCGTGAGTGTGCTCGGCATAACCGAAGAGTTCGATCTTGTCGGCTTGTGACTTCTTAAAGATTTCGCCGAGTTCTGGCGCGATCCCACCGAAGACTTCTGGTCCCGTTGGATTATGCGGTGCTGACCAATCGCCAACTGCAAGATCTCGAGCGAGAACTGCTGCATCTTCTGCCTTACCAGCGGCACGAGCAGCGACGCCAGCGGCCTGGGCGATCTCTACGATCTCAGATGCATCAACTTGTGCGCGGGTTACTGAACCGGCTGCGATTCCACCATCAACGGCAACAAATGCGATGACGGTAATTTTCTGAGTAGCAATAACGCCATTTGTGGTGAGCGTGCTGCTTGCCCAACGTAGGTTCGCTTGCGTCTTGCTCTCAACGATGACGACGCAATCCTCGTAGTCTGCAACCGCAACGATCTTCTCAATTAACTCTTGTGGGCTCATCATTTTCCGGCCTCCGCACGCGTATTGAGAACATTCACTTTATCGAAGACAGCTGCTGGGCAGCCGTGGCTGACCGCTGCAATCTGACCAGGTTGAGCCTTGCCACAATTGAATGCACCACCTAATACCCAGGTGCTCTCATTTCCGACGCGATTCATCGAGCCCCAGAAATCTGTTGTGGTTGCTTGATAGGCAACATCCTTAACCTGACCAACAATCTTGCCATTCTTGATTCGATGGAATTGCTGTCCGGTGAATTGGAAGTTATAACGTTGCATATCGATCGACCACGAGTTATCACCCTTGATCATGATGCCATCTTCCACAGATTCGATCAGGCCAGCTAAATCTGGGCCTGATGGATTTGGCTGAAGAGAGACATTTGGCATTCGTTGGATTGGTACATGGGAAGGGGAGTCGGCGAAGGCGCAACCATTTGAGCGATCACGACCACCGCGGGCTGCAATACGTCGATCCAATTGATAACCAACGAGAGTTCCATCTTTGATGATGTCCCAGCGTTGCGCTTCAACGCCTTCATCATCCCAGCCAACAGTTGAGAGGCCGTGGGGAGTAACGCGATCTCCAGTGACATTCATGAGATTCGAACCGTATTTCAGGTTATTGAGCTTATCGACAGTCGCGAATGATGTGCCGGCGTAGTTTGCTTCATAGCCAAGTGCGCGATCGAGTTCTGTCGCATGTCCGATCGATTCATGGATTGTTAGCCAGAGGTTTGATGGGTGGATGAGAAGGTCATATCTGCCTGCTTCTACTGATGGAGCAGCAACTTTTTCAGCCAAGAGCGTTGGAAGTTCATCAATCTCAGCATCCCAGTTCCAATGAGAGTTGTTCATCCACTCCCATCCGAAACCGGCAGGCTGTGCCAGAGTGCGCATTGAGACAAAGCCCTCATCGCTCACGTTGACCGCTTCAATCGCTGTCTGCATCCGCACGCGCTGTTGGGTCGTCGATGTGCCATATGAATCGGCATAATGCTTCTGCTCTTTCACAAACATTGTGAATGCCTCAGCAAAGTCCACGCCATCGGCCTTGAGCAACTTTTCATTTAAGCCAGTTAAGCGGGCAATACGCTCATCACCGCTGACTGAGAATGGATCGATCTCATATGCACTCACCCATTGCTTACGGGGATAGATCGGTTCTGGGGCAAGTGAGATCTCTTCAGTTGATAGTGGATGGCTGGTCTTCGCCATTGCCACCGCGGTCTTCGCTAACTTCGCCGCAACATCAACACTGATTTCAGGAGATGATGCGAATCCCCAACATCCATTAACGATTACTCGCACTCCGACGCCTGAGATCGAGTCATCGCTCTGCGTCTCAGGTGCGAGATTTCGAATAGAGAGGATTCCAGTGCGGACCCGTTCAATGCGGACATCGACATGTGTTGCCCCGAGAGCTGTGGCAGTCGAGATTGCCGATTCGGTCACCGCATCCAACGGGAGGGCAAGGAAATCTGCATCGACCTGCTGATTATTCGTCATGGTCGAACTTTATGCAGAAATCCGCTTTTTACAAGGGTGGGTTAGATACCCGCTGCGTGTCCTTCTGCGCGAGGATCCGATCCAAAGGCAAAGGTTCCAGTCGGTAAGACTTCGAGCACTTGAACTGAGGAGGCATGGCCGTAATCAGGAAGTACTACAACCTCATGTCCACGGCTCTTCAATTCGTTGATTACTTCATCACCAAATCGAGATTCAATCGAGAGAACTCCCTTGATCGCCTCATTAACGGCAGATGTTGATGGATCGGAGAGGTGCATCCAACGTGGCGCCTCAGCTACTTCTTGAACTGACATACCTTCATCAATGAGCCCCGTGACAAGTTGGAAATTAGTTTGAACTTGAACGTTCGCACCAGGAGTACCGCCCACATATTTCAAGCTGCCATCTGGACGGGTCACAGTGAAGGCCTGCAGAGTATGAGCTGGCCGCTTACCCGGAGCGATGAAGTTTGGTGAAGCTGGGTCGAGATTAAATCCAGTGAGACGATTGTTCAGGATCATGCCAGTCCCAGGCACAACCCACGATGATCCAAAGCCGTGGAAGACTGATTGAATCCACGAGACGGCATTGCCATCGCTATCTGCGACTAAGAAGTAGGTGGTATCGCTACCTTCAGCAGGGCTCTCGCTTCGATTATCTGCCTTCGCCATATCGATCTCTTTGGCGCGGAGAGCGATGTGCTCTGGATTCAAGATTGATTGCACATCAACGGGAACGATCTCTGGATCGGCGATGATGGCATTTCTATCTGTGAAGGCCATCTTCTTCGCCTCTACCTGCATATGGAGCCAATCAGCCTGGCTTATCGATGACTTCTCAAATTGATTTGCGATGAGAAGTTGCTCCATGAGAATCATGCCCTGAGTAGGAGGAGGATTTCCATGGACATGGAAGTCGCGATACTTAATGGAGAGAGGTGCACTAACGCGCGTAGTGTGCTTCTCCAGATCTGTTGCGTTAAACCAGCCATCTGTTCCATCAATGATCTTCTGGGCGATCGATCCTTTGTGGAAGGCATCTCTACCACCTTTAACAATCTCTTTAAGAGTCCAAGCGAGGTCAGGATTTTTTACTATTTCACCGAGTTGAAGTTCAGGAGAGATGCCAAGGTCATGAAAGAGCGTTGTCTCGGGGAATTGTTGCAGATGCCATTTCATCCGACCAATAAAGCCCTCATTTGCAGGGAAACCATTTTCGGCATAGTCGATCGCAGGCGCAAGAATCTGAGCAAAGGATAATTTTCCGTAACGCTCGTGTGCTGCAAACCAGCCAGCAACTACACCGGGAACTGTTGCAGCTTTATAACCATGAAGTGGAATCTCATTTTCGAATGCATCGCGTGTGGCTTGATGCGGTGCTTCACCTGATCCATTGAAGGCGAGGTTCTCTCGTGACTTCGCTTCATGAGTAACGAGGAAGAGATCGCCACCTAATCCAGAAGCGCCAGGCTCAACAACTGAGATCACTGCTGAGAGAGCGATACCGGCATCGATGAATGAGCCACCAGCTTCGAGAATCTTGAGCGCTGCAGAGACAGCGAGCGGTTGTGATGCTGCAGCCCCGCCCTTTGCTGAGTAGACGATTCCGCGATGAGTTGTAGTCCTGTTCATACTCGAACTTTAAGGCGCTGCCTTAACATTGTCGTAACAAAGGCCTGAGAGTCTCACCCCATGAGTGAAGAGATCAGCAAGCAAGAGGAGTTCGTCCTTCGCACCCTAGAGGAGCGCTCTATTCGCTTTGTCCGACTCTGGTTCACCGACGTTCTCGGCTTCCTGAAGTCGGTGGCGATCGCACCTGCCGAGCTCGATTCAGCATTTGCTGAAGGTATTGGCTTCGATGGCTCTTCCATCGAAGGTTATGCCCGCGTGACCGAGTCCGATATGTTGGCGAAGCCAGATGCATCGACCTTTGCGATTCTTCCATGGCGTACCGCGGCACCTGGTGCCGCTCGCATGATCTGTGACATCACCATGCCAGATGGATCGCCATCAGCATCAGATCCACGAAATGTTTTAAAGCGCACACTCCAGCGCGCAGCTGATATGGGATACACCTGTTACACGCATCCCGAGTTGGAGTTCTTCCTCTTCAAGAATGCACCTGAAGATGGTGCATCGCCAATTCCGGTTGATCAAGGTGGGTACTTCGACCACACACCGACTGCAGTAGGACAAGATTTTCGCCGACAAGCGATCACCATGCTTGAGGCGATGGGAGTATCTGTTGAGTTCTCACATCATGAAGGTGCACCAGGACAGCAAGAGATCGATCTTCGTTATGCCGATGCCTTAAGCACTGCAGATAACATCATGACGGCACGTCATGTGATTAAAGAGGTCGCTCTCGATCAAGGTGTTCATGCTTCCTTTATGCCAAAGCCATTTACAAATCATCCGGGCTCTGGAATGCATACCCACTTCTCACTCTTTAAAGGTGAGGCAAATGCGCTCTATAAAGAAGGAGAGCCGTATGGTCTCTCCGAAGTTGGTCGTTCCTTTATCGCAGGTATCTTGAAGCATGCCCGTGAATTCACTGCGATCACCAACCAATTCGTAAATTCCTATAAGCGCTTATCTGGCGAAGGTGAAGCACCGGCATTTGTCACCTGGGGTCACAACGATCGCTCCTCACTTGTGCGCATTCCTGCCTATAAGCCACTCAAAGAGAACTCGACTCGGGTCGAAGTTCGATCACCAGATTCAGCTTGCAATCCCTATCTCGCCTTCGCCGTCATCATTGCCGCTGGGTTAAAAGGCGTGGAAGGTAAGTACATCCTCACCGATAATGATTCGCCGGAAGCCCTACCTACGAGCCTTGATGAAGCGATTAAGGCGATGGAGAGCTCAGAGCTCGTTCGCCAGACGCTGGGGGAGTCGGTCTTTGAATATGTCCTCCGAAATAAGCGTGCTGAGTGGAACGAGTACCGCAAGCAGGTCAGCGCCTACGAGATCAATAGATATTTGCCGATCCTCTAAGGCTGATTTAGAGTTATCCCTATGAAGCGCAGCCTCCTCCTTAGCTGCCGTGGCGGGGCCAAGTAACCGGTCCCCTCGCCGCGGGGTTTGGCGTTGCCGGTAACGAGCCAGTCCCCGACACCCAATAAGGAGTTTTTAAATGTCATTTCCCAAGCAGACCCCATCAAAGATGCCTGTGCATCGCTATGCACCATTTATTCCCGTTGATCTTCACGATCGCACCTGGCCAACAAAGCAGATAACAAAGACACCACAGTGGTGTTCAGTAGATCTTCGCGATGGAAATCAAGCTCTTATCGATCCGATGGATCCTGCCCGCAAACTTGCCATGTTTAAGTTGCTCGTTGCGATGGGTTACAAAGAGATTGAAGTTGGATTCCCATCGGCATCACAGACTGACTTTGACTTTGTTCGAAAGATCATCGACGAGAAGCTCATTCCTGATGATGTTGTCATCCAAGTTTTGACTCAGGCACGCGAACCTCTTATCCGCCGTACCTATGAATCACTCAAGGGTGCAAAGCAGGCAGTTGTCCACTTATACAACTCCACTTCAACACTTCAGCGACGCGTCGTCTTTGGACAAGATAAGGCCGGCATTAAAAAGATCGCGACTGACGCTGCGCAACTCTGCATGGATCTTCGTTCAATGGTTCCGGATACCAAGATCTTCTTTGAATACTCACCCGAGTCATACACTGGTACCGAGTTGGAATTCGCCCTAGAAGTTTGCGATGCAGTAAACGATATCTTCAAGCCAACTCCTGATCACAAGACAATTATTAATCTTCCAGCAACAGTTGAGATGGCAACGCCAAATGTCTACGCAGATTCCATTGAGTGGATGCATCGCCACCTTAAATATCGTGACAGCATTGTTCTCTCGCTTCACCCACACAATGATCGTGGTACTGGAGTTGCCGCTGCCGAACTTGGCTACCTCGCAGGTGCTGATCGCATTGAAGGAACGCTCTTTGGAAATGGTGAGCGCACTGGAAATGTCTGCCTCGTGACTCTTGGTTTGAATATGTTTAGCCACGGAATTGATCCGCATATTGATTTCTCTAATATCGATGAGATCCGCCGCACCGTTGAATATTGCAACCAATTACGCGTACCTGAACGCCATCCGTACGGTGGCGATCTCGTCTTCACCGCATTCTCGGGCTCACACCAGGATGCGATTAAGAAGGGCTTCGACCATATGGAAGTGGATTCAGCGGCTGCCGGTGTGCATATCGATCAACATACGTGGGCAGTTCCTTATCTACCGATCGATCCAAAGGATATTGGTCGCTCATACGAGGCTGTTATCCGCGTGAATAGCCAGTCTGGTAAAGGTGGCGTCGCCTATTTGATGAAGAGCGAACATCAACTCGATCTTCCGCGCCGCTTACAGATTGAATTCAGTCAGGTAGTTCAAGCAAAGACAGACCATGAAGGTGGCGAAGTAACTCCAGATGCGCTCTGGCAGATCTTTGAAGATGAATACCTTCCAGCAGATTCCAATAGTTGGGGTCGCTTCCGTCTTAAAGGACTCAGCCAGTCATCTCATATGGATGAGGATGTAAAGCTCTCCGTTGATCTTGCCGACAATGGTCAGGTGGTTACCCTCTCTGGAACTGGAAATGGTCCGATCGCTGCCTTTGTTCACGTCATTTCTGGACATACAGATAAGCAAGTTCGTGTCTTGGATTATTACGAGCATGCGCTCTCTGCAGGTGGCGATGCGAAAGCCGCTGCCTACCTTGAGTGCGAAGTCGATGGCAAGACCTTCTGGGGTGTAGGCATCGACCCATCCACGACAACTGCGGCACTTAAAGCGGTCATTTCGGCGGTCAATCGGGCCCTTCGGAGCTAATCACCACTACCTTCTGAGGGTGGCGGTTTATCGAGATCAAGCGGTTGTGCTTCGAACCCAAAAGTTGGGCGAGGCAGATCGCATCATCACGCTCTTAACGAGAGAGCATGGTCGGATCAAGGCAGTCGCTAAAGGCGTGCGACGCACAAAGTCTCGATGGGGTGCACGGCTAGAACCTACGAGCCATGTCGATCTCCAGCTCTACTCTGGAAAATCACTCGATACTGTCACGCAGGCTGTGAGTATTGAAAACTTCGGCGACCGTTTAAGTGAGAACTATCAACATTGGACTGTTGCAAATGCGATTCTTGAATCTGCCGAGCGTTTTGCTCAAAATGAACATGAACCGGCACTTCAGCAGTACTTACTTCTCACTGGGGCGCTGAAGGCGCTGACCTATGAAAGTTACGATCCATCGCTGATTCTCGATGCTTACCTGCTTCGATCACTTTCGGTTGCCGGTTATGCGCCATCACTTTCTAACTGTTCTGTCTGTGATGAACCTGGACCTCATAAGTTCTTCTCCCTTGTCGGTGGTGGCTCGGTCTGTAATACCTGTAAGCCATCAGCCGCTCCAACACCTGCACCTGAATCACTCGAATTGATGGCTGCGCTCTTATCGGGAGATTGGGAGGCGGCCAATCAATCTGAGCTACGCAATCGTCGCGAAGCATCTGGACTTATCGCTGCATATCTGCAATGGCATCTAGAACGAGGGTTACGTTCACTCCCATTAGTTGAGAGAATGTAAGTATGGCTCGCCCTTCAAAAGTAACGCCGCCTTCGAAGCATCCATCGGGGGCGAAACCACCGCGCCTTAAAGCTGATCAGATTCCGGCACATGTTGCACTTGTCATGGATGGAAACGGTCGATGGGCCAAGCAACGTGGTTTAGCCCGTACTGCTGGCCATGAAGCTGGGGAGGCGTCACTTCTCGATGTAGTTCATGGCGCAATTGAAATTGGAGTGAAAGAGTTAAGTGCCTATGCATTCTCTACCGAGAATTGGCGACGTTCTCCCGAAGAAGTGAAGTTCTTGATGGGATTCAATCGAGATGTGATCCGACGACGTCGCGATGAGATGAATGATTTAGGAGTTCGGATTCGTTGGGTTGGTCGTGAACAGCGCCTCTGGAAATCTGTCATCAATGAATTACAAGAAGCGGAAGAACTCACGAAGAATAATAAAGTTCTGACATTGAATATGTGCGTCAACTATGGTGGTAGAGCTGAGATTGTCGATGCGACCATTGCGATTGCTCAAGAGATCGCTAAACGAAAGTTAAAGCCAGAGCAGATCACCGAAAAAATGCTGGGACGCCATCTTTATAACCCGGATATGCGCGATGTTGATCTCTTCTTGCGCTCTTCTGGCGAACAACGAACATCAAACTTTTTGCCGTGGCAGTCAGCCTATGCTGAGATGGTCTTCTTAGATGTCTTATGGCCAGATGTTGATCGACGCACTCTCTGGCAGGCTATTGAGATCTATGCCGAACGCGAACGTAGGTTTGGCAAGGCGTAAAGGATCACACCAGCAACGAGGCCCCAAAATGGTGAGCCGAGTTGAAGTGGATGAAGTCCGCTGATCGTGACCAGGAGAGTTACAAGTGCGGCCTCGCGCCCTTTGCTCTCACTCAGCGATTCATGGAGTGAGGTAGCGAGAGCAGGAAAGAGCGCTAACCCGGCAAGGCCGGCGAGCATGGCTGCAGGTAGCGCGCTAAAGAGTGTAAGGATTGATGAGCCAACGATTCCTGCTGCGATATAGAAAATTCCAGTAACAACGCCAGATGTGTAGCGAGTAGACCGATCTGGATCGGCATGTTCACCGACTGCAATACTTGCGGTGATAGCAGAGGTATTAACACCGCTATTGAGATATCCAGCACTGAGTAATGACATTACTCCTGATGTGACAAGTGAAGCGCTATGGGGAGCTTTATAACCATTCGTTTTGAGAACGGCGAATCCGGGTGCAAATTGTGTTGCGAGCGTCAGAATGAACATCGGAAGCGCGAGGTTTATCAACGAGCCAAAGGTAAAATGTGGGCTGACCCACACAAGATGAGTTACTCCAAAATGAGGTGGGTGGAAATGCGCCTTGTGAGTAAGAACGGAGAGGAGAGTGCCCACTGCGAGCACAGGAATAACGGGGGCTCGAAGTTTGAAAATACGCGCAAGGAAATAAGCAAGCACCATAGCCGAGATCAACCAAGGCTCGATGGTGAAGTTAACAAAAATATTCAATCCAAAACTGAAGAGCACACCAGCCAGCATCGCCATCACAAGTTGATGCGGAATCGCCTTCATAATCTTCGGCATCAATTTCAGCGCACCGACGATAATAAAGAGCACGGCAACGACGATGTAAGAGGCGACCGCTTCTTCAATGGAGTGGCTCTTTAAACTAGTTACCAAGAGAACAATCGCTGCGGTCGACGTTGAACCGATCATCGGCATCCGATATCGGAGTGAGAGATAAAGTCCAAAGAGTCCAGACATCGCCCATGAGGAACAGATCCAGGTAGCAGTCTGCTCTTTGGTGAAGTGGCCGGAATCAGCGGCTTGGAGCATGATCACAATCGGGCCAGTGGCGGCGACGAGCACAACGAGGAATCCGGAGATAAAGGCTGAGAATGAAAGGTCCTTGGGGAAATCGCGGGTGTTCTGCCAGAGCGCTTTGAGCGCTCCAACTTTCCGACTGCCCTTGTAGAGATCACTACTCATCTGGCGATTCTACGGGTGGATTACAGGTAAAATTGGCAGCCTTGCAGCCCGCAAGATCAGTACAAGCCGACAGCCAGCCGGAGGAGAAAATCAATGGCCGCAGATCGTTTAGAGACAATTGTTAGTTTGGCTAAGCGCCGTGGATTCGTATATCCATCATCAGAGATTTATGGCGGATTGCGCGCCTCATGGGATTACGGCCCACTCGGAGTCGAACTCAAGAACAATGTGAAGCGTCAATGGTGGCGCTCAATGGTTCAGGGTCGCGAAGATGTTGTTGGCCTCGATTCATGTGTGATCTTGGCTCGCGAAGTCTGGGAAGCATCTGGCCACGTAGAGACTTTTACCGATCCGCTCACTGAATGTACTGAGTGCCATAAGCGCTATCGCGCCGATCATCTCGAAGAAGCATTTGAAGCGAAGAATGGCCGCCTGGCATCAAGCATGGACGAAGTAAATTGCCCAAATTGCGGCAACAAGGGAAAGTTCACACAACCAAAGCAATTCTCTGGCTTGCTCAAGACCTATCTTGGTGCAGTCGAAGATGAAAGTGGACTTGCTTATCTTCGCCCTGAGACTGCGCAGGGAATCTTTATTAACTTCGACAACGTGGCGCAGACTTCACGTAAGAAGCCACCTTTTGGTATCGGTCAGATCGGAAAGTCATTCCGAAACGAGATCACACCTGGAAATTTCATCTTCCGTACTCGTGAATTTGAACAGATGGAGATGGAGTTCTTCGTCGTTCCTGGAACTGATGAAGAGTGGCATCAATATTGGATTGATACTCGTTTAGATTGGTATAAGAATCTCGGCATTAACCCAGATCGCCTTCGCCTCTTCGAGCATCCAAAAGAGAAGCTCTCACATTATTCAAAGCGCACCGTCGATATTGAATATAAATTTGAATTCAATGGAACTGAGTGGGGCGAACTCGAAGGTATTGCCAGCCGTACCGACTTTGACCTTAAAGCTCATGGTGCAGCATCTGGCAAGGATCTCTCATGGTTTGATCAAGAGAAGAATGAACGTTGGGTTCC
>DAINZB010000019.1:0-2371 GCA_036749135.1 Candidatus Nanopelagicaceae bacterium
AAGGGCGACCTTCGCGGCGGAAGAATGATCCTGGGATCTTTCCTGCTGCGTACATGCGCTCTTCGACATCCACTGTAAGTGGGAAGAAGTCGAATTGATCTTTAGGATTCTTAGAGGCTGTTGTTGCCGATAGCAACATTGTCTCGTCATCGAGATATACAACAGCAGTTCCTGCTGCTTGCTTTGCGAGGCGTCCAGTTTCAAAACGGATCTCGCGCTTTCCAAACTTGCCGTTATCAATCTTTGCAACGGCGAACTTCACATCTTGACCCTCCATGGGTCGCTCCATTTCTCACCATTCACACGCATCGGTAATGGATCTTCGATCGAAGCTCGCGCCCCACTTTCCTAGATCAAACTAGTGAAGGTGTGCGAAAGCCACTACCGAGGACCGATTAGCAGATGCGTGGAAGGCGTTTACTAAATTAGCGGCGAATACCGAGCTTTTCGATAATCGCTCTGTAACGTGTTACATCAGTCTTTGCGAGGTACTGCAAGATACGGCGACGCTTACCAACCATAAGCAAGAGGCCACGACGGTTGTGGTGGTCGTTCTTGTTGGTCTTGAGGTGTTCTGTCACTTCTTCAATTCGCTTTGATAGCAATGCGATCTGAGTCTCTGGGCTTCCTGTGTCAGTGGCAGAAGCGCCGAACTTAGCAATGATCTCTTTTTTCTCTGCAGGCTGTAAGGCCATGGGGCACTCCTTGTACTGTCACGAGGGCCTCGGTGTTATTCACGAAGGCACAATTACTCGCTTTGATGTAGGTCAAAGTCTACCGATTGGGGCAGATCAGGAGAAATCGGGCTTCCCTTTACGCGCACGCTTGAGCTCATAGAAGCCTGGAACTGCCACGCAGAGGGCAAAGCCATCCCAGAGCTTTCCAGCATCCTCGCCCTTTGGCGCAGGTGAGATAACGGGCCCGAAGAAGGCTGCCTCTCCGACGGCGATCACCGGTGTTCCGACATCATTTCCGACCATTGCAACAGCACGTTCATGGCTGGCGATCATCGGTTCGTTCCACGATTCATCAGCAGCATCTGCGATGAGTTCGGCTGGCAAGCCGGCATCAGCGAGCGCGCCAGCGAGGAGTTCATCGCTCATCTTCTCTTTCTTGTGATGGATCCGATCCCCTAGCGCGTTGTAAAGAGAAAGTACTGAAGCATTGCCGTGCTTCTCTTTCACAGCCGCGACGAGACGCACTGCTCCCCAAGATTTTGCAAAAGACTCAGTGTGAGCGGCATCCATCTCGCGATCCTTATTGAGATAGGCCAAGCTCATGATGTTCCAGGTGACATCGATATCTCGAACGTGTGATGCTTCAAGCAACCAACGAGAGGTAATCCAAGCAAACGGACAGATCGGATCGAACCACATATCTACTTTTTGAGCTGCCATTTATCTCTCCTTAGTTATGGATATCGCTGTGAGTTAATTCTTTAGCTCGTTCGCAATCCGCCTTCATTTGAATGAGGAGCGGATCAAGACCGTCAAACTTTAAGGTGTCGCGCAATCTCCAACCGAACTCTAACTTCGCTTCTTGGTCATAGAGATCGAGATCAGTTTGATCCAGTGCATAGGCCTCAACTTGACGACCACGAACTCCAGGGAAGGTGGGATTTGTTCCGATAGATATCGCTGCTGGCCAACGATCTGCTCCAACTCCTAGCCAACCGGCATAAACGCCATCAGCTGGAATTGTTGCGCTATCACTTAATCCTATATTTGCTGTTGGGTAGCCAATCGTTCTTCCACGCTTCTCACCATGAACCACTGGACCGCGTAAATAGAAGCGGCGAGTGAGTAATTCATTTGCACGTTCAACATCGCCATCGACGATCAATGTTCGAATCCGTGATGATGAGATAGCTGAACCGCGATTCTCAGATAACTCAACGGCGCTGACGCCGAAACTCTTGCCGCAGTTCTTTAAATACTCGGTATTTCCGGCCGCCTTGTGGCCAAAGGTAAAGTTTGCTCCAACGGTCACATGGCTAGCATGTAACTGGTTGATCAAAATATCTTCAATAAATTGATCGGGAGTAAGCGCTGCAAATTCTCGAGTAAATGGCAGAACCACGACTTCATGAGCGCCGTGCTCTTTCAGAAGCGCGATTCGATCTGCGAGCGGCAGTAACATCGAAGGAGTGCGTTCTGGGGCGAAGATCGATGTCGGATGTGGATCAAAAGTCAGAACGGTCACTTCACCGTGGCGAGCTGCCTCAGCGATGATTGCTTGATGGCCACGATGTACGCCATCAAAGATACCAATCGCAACTGATCTCATCTGACTATTCTTTCACGGCCACGAGGGTTGGTGTTGCCAATCGTTTGCCGGCAAAATCTCGGTTCTCGAGCAAGGCGGCGAAGTT
>DAINZB010000019.1:2471-16772 GCA_036749135.1 Candidatus Nanopelagicaceae bacterium
CGCGGATATTAATCTCATAGATCGTCACTTCGCGCGCAGGGATCTCAACGACTTCACCTTGACGAACTCGTTCATGGGCTCGCTTGCCATCAATTTTGATTGCTGAGACCGAACTTGGACGTTGCATGATGGTGCCAACATATTGTTGTAGCCCGGTACGAATCTGCTCTTCCGTCACTGCTGAAGTATCTGCAGTCGAAATGACGTCACCTTCACGGTCATCGGTATGGGTTGCGACTCCAAGTTTGATTGTCGCTTCATAACTCTTCTTGCCATCGACAACATATTGAAGAAGTTTTGTGGCATTACCGACTCCCAATACGAGAACGCCAGTCGCCATGGGATCGAGCGTGCCCGCATGTCCAACGCGTTTTGTTCCGAACTTCTTTCGAGCCTTTGCAACGACATCATGCGATGTCATGCCACCAGCCTTATCGACAAGCAGGAAGCCGTTCATCAAATGTAAGAGGCTTACTCGTGAGTCTTATATGGGTTTGCTTCGCCGATTGGCTTCGCATTCTCGCGAAGCTTGGCGAGCTCTTCATCGGCTTTGCGAACCTGGCTCATCAAATCATTCATTGCTGTGGCCTGCTCCTGCAATCCATCAGCGAAGAATTCGATCGAAGGAACAATGCGAAGTCCAAGTGCTTTACCGACTTCACCGCGTAATAACCCCTTAGAAGAGGCGAGTGCAGCGGCAGTCCCAGATTGCGCATCTTCATCGCCGAAGACGGTGTAGAAGATCGAAGCTTGTTGTAAGTCGCCGGTGACTCGAACATCGGTAATTGTCACAAAGCCGAGACGCGGATCCTTGACCCGAGTCTCGAGCGCTTGTGCAACAACTTCTTTGATTCGGTCGGCAACCTTGAGTGCGCGATTGGAGGCCATCGTTATGCCCGCTTCTTCTCGCGAATCTCGAAGGTCTGGATAACGTCGCCAACTTCAAGCTCCTTGAATGAACCGAGTCCAATACCGCACTCGAATCCTTCACGAACTTCATTGGCATCATCCTTGAATCGACGTAGTGAGTCGATCTGGAGACCTTCTGTATGTACTACGCCGCCACGCAAGGTACGCGCCTTGGCATTGCGCTTGATCGTTCCATCGAGAACCATCGATCCGGCAATATTTCCAACCTTTGAGGATTTGAAGATATCGCGAACTTCAGCGTTACCGGTGATGACCTCTTCATACTCAGGCTTAAGCAGACCCTTGAGTGATGCTTCGATCTCTTCGATCGCCTGGTAGATGACGGTGTAGAACTTCACTTCTACGCCCTCTTGATCTGCAAAGATCGCAGTCTGAGGTTCAGGCTTCACGTTGAAGCCGATGATCACTGCTGTTGAAGCAGATGCGAGTGTCACGTCGTTCTTTGTGATCGCACCTACGCCGCGGTGAATAACGCGGAGATCAACTTCGGCTCCGACATCAAGCTGCAAGAGTGCATCTTCGAGCGCTTCCACAGAACCAGATACGTCGCCCTTGATAATGAGGTTGAGCGTGCTGATCTTGGACTGCTCCATGAAGTCTTCGAGTGAGACCTTCTTGCGAGTCTTAGCAAGGAGCGCATTACGTGTTGCAAGCTGACGCTTCTCCGCGATCTGACGAGCAGTACGGTCATCTTCGGCGACGATAAAGGTATCGCCGGCGCCTGGAACTGATGTGAATCCGAGTACCTGAACTGGACGTGATGGACCAGCTTCAGTGACGGCATCGCCATTCTCATCGAGCATCGCACGAACGCGGCCATAGGAACCACCCGCAACGATCGCATCTCCGACGCGAAGTGTTCCGCGCTGGACAAGCACAGTTGCTACTGGACCACGGCCCTTATCGAGGTTCGCTTCAATGGCAACACCACGCGCGACATCATCAGCAACGGCACGCAAGTCGAGAGCAGCATCAGCTGTCAGCAATACTGAATCAATAAGCGTTGAAATTCCATCGCCAGATTTAGCAGAGACGTTGACGAAGATGGTGTCTCCGCCATACTCCTCAGCAACGAGGTTATATTCGGTCAACTGTTGGCGGACCTTATCTGGGTTCGCACCTTCCTTATCGACCTTGTTCACTGCAACAACGATTGGGACATCTGCAGCCTGTGCGTGGTTGAGCGCTTCAATGGTCTGAGGCATCACACCATCATCGGCAGCTACAACGAGAATCGCAATATCGGTGACCTTCGCACCACGAGCACGCATCGCTGTAAATGCTTCGTGACCTGGGGTATCGATAAAGGTGATCGCACGTTCAACGCCATCATGCATATGGTGGATCTGGTACGCACCAATGTGCTGAGTGATTCCACCCGCTTCAGTCTTGATGACCTCAGTGGAGCGAATCGCATCCAAGAGACGAGTCTTACCGTGGTCAACGTGACCCATAACAGTGACGATTGGCGAGCGCACGACGAGATCTTCATCATCGATATCTTTGAGTTCTTGCTCAAGATTGATATCGAACTCTTCAAGGAGTTCGCGATCTTCATCTTCAGGACTTACAACCTGAATCTTGAAGCCTAGTTCTTCGCCGAGAATTGTGAAGGTATCTTCATCAACTGATTGTGTCGCTGTCACCATCTCACCGAGGTGGAAGAGTGCTGATACCAACGCTGCTGGATCGGCATTGATCTTCTCGGCAAAGTCCATCAAGGATGAACCGCGACGTAGACGAATCGTTGTCTCACCATTTCCACGTGGAAGTACTGCTCCACCTAGAGATGGTGCCGCCATATTGTCGAACTCTTCACGCAACGCCTTCTTAGATTTACGCGCGCTCTTTCCCTTACCGCCATTCTTTCCGAATGCACCTGCGGTACCGCCACGTTGATGGCGACCTCCGCCACCCTTATTTCCAAATGATGATGGTGGTGTAGAGCCACCTGCTGCAGGTGCTCCTGCTGTTCCAGGACGATAAGGAGATCCACCAGGACGTGATGAACCTGGCGCACCTGCTCCTGCTGGACGTGATGAACCTGGAGCGCCTGCTCCTGCTGGACGTGCTGCAAAACCTGGACGCACTGCACCAGGACGTGAACCTGTCATACCTGGACGCGGTGCACCTGGTGCTGGTCGCTCTCCTGGACGTAATGCTCGTTGTGCTGGTGGACGTGGCATTGGTGGACGTGGCATCGCACCAGTTGAGAATGGGTTATTTCCTGCGCGCGGTGGTCGTGGCAGATTATTCGCAACCTGACCAGGAGTTGGCGCAGCTGGTGTTTCGCCAGTTGCTGCTGGAGCATCAAATGCTGGTGCGGCTGGAGCTGCTGGGCGAGCAGGAGTTGGTGCTGCTTGACCTGCTTGAATTCCAAGTTGATTACGTGTCGCCTCATCGAGTTGAGCGATCGCCGCATCAATCTCTTCCTGTGATGGCGCTGATGCAGCTGCCTTCTTCGCCGGTGCCTTCTTGGCAGCCTTTGGCTTCTCAGGAGCAGCCTCTGCTGGCTTCATATCAGGGAACTTCTCCATCAACTTGCGGACAACAGGTGCCTCAACAGTTGATGATGCTGAACGAACAAACTCGCCAACTTCTTGTAACTTCGCGAGAAGTTCTTTGCTCTCTAAACCGAGCTCTTTTGCTAATTCGTAAACGCGGACTTTTGCCACAGTTGCCTTCCCAGTGAACCTAGATTATTCATAGGCCCTGGGGTTCATACAGGAGCCTAAATGATTGCCTTACTCATGAGCGTGCGGTGCTCATGCTTGTGTGCTTGCCATTCTGGTCTCCTTAAGAGTTGAGTAAATAACTCACTAGATCATCAAGTACGAGCTCCTGATTTTTATTCGCTCCCGGAAAGGCGCGAAGAAAAGCTCTGCGGTTCTTAGCCATCTCAAAACAACCGAGATGTAACCAAGCTCCACGTCCAGGAAGTCTGTGATCGGGATCGGGGGTAACCCGGTCGCCAATTAGTACTAAATGAAGTAGATCTTCCCAGGACTCTCGTGTGCGACAGGCGATGCAACTGCGGGTAGGCAATCAACTCTCCAGACGGCTCACAAGTGAACTGGTAGGGCTACCTTACCTGTTACTGATCGTTAGAGGGTAATTCCTGCGTAGCCGCGGCTGGTTCGGCGAGCTCTTCCGGTGGAAGAACTGGCTTTGGCTTCTCGATGCGAGCGACCGGGTTATCTGGATGGATATCGATACGCCAACCAGTGAGGCGAGCGGCAAGCCGGGCATTCTGACCATTCGCTCCGATTGCGAGTGAGAGTTGGTAATCAGGGACGATCACCTTCGCTGACTTTGTCTCAAGATCGACCACTTCAACGCTAGTGACCTTCGCTGGCGCTAACGCTGCTGCGACATATGCTGCAGGATCTTCAGAGAAATCAACGATATCGATCTTCTCGCCTTGCAATTCATCAATGACAGCACGGGAACGCACTCCGCTTGGACCAATGAGTGCGCCCTTTGGACTTACTCCAGCGCGATGAGTACGAACAGAGATCTTGGTACGAGCACCAGGTTCGCGAGATATTCCAACGATCTCAACGGTGCGATCTTTTACTTCTGGAACTTCAAGAGCAAAGAGCGCCTTAACAAGTGCTGGGTGGGTTCGCGAGAGAGTGATCTCTGGCCCCTTCTCTCCTTGCTTCACATCAACGACAAAGGCCTTGATGCGATCACCATGTTTAAAGGATTCTGTGGGAACTTGTTCATTCGGCGGAATCTTGCCTTCAACTTTACCGAGATCGACGTAGATCACTTCTTTATCTCGACCTTGTTGAACGATTCCAGAGATTACATCGCCAACACTGGCGGCAAACTCTCCAACAATCGTGGCATCGTTTGCATCACGCATCGCCTGCTTGATCGTCTTGCGCGCTTCTTTATCGGCGAGTTGTTCAAAGCCGTCTATCTCGTGAATCACACTCTCCACGAAGATTCCTTCTTCATCAAAGATTGATGTCCAGATAACGATCTCACCGGTCTGGCGGTTGAGTACAGCACGCCCACCGGACTTTGCATCAGGTTGCTCCGCATATACAGCGGCAACTGCATTTTCGATCTGGCTGATTAACTTCTCAAGTGGCATCTTCTTCTCAGCGATAATTGCGGTGAGTGCCGACATCTCAACTGGCATTATTCGTCACCCTCGCTCTCATCTTTCTTGAGCGATTTAAATTCAACTTCAACAAGAGCCTTCTTGATCTCAGAGAATGCAATCTTGACGGAATCGATCTCAACATCAATCTCCGTGGAATCGCCGATTCGACCCTTTACTGATTTATCATTTACTAATGTGGCGTTGATGAGGCGGCCATGGTTCTTGCGCCAATGGCGTGGCTTTGTAAGTGGGCGATCGACGCCAGGAGAGGTGACTTCAAGTGTGAATGGCGTATCGCCAAGAGCGGGAAGTACTTCCACGATTGCGGAGACCTCTTTGGAGACAGCGGTCACTTGATCGAGAGAGAGATTGGTATCGCCATCGACAATAACTGTCATGATCTTGCGCTTACCGGCTGGAGTGAGGGTAACTTCCTCGAGATAACAACCTGCAGCTTCAATCGCAGGGGTGATCGCTACTGCGATCTCTTCAAGTAGCGTCATGGACTCACTTCTTTCTCTATTTAATTTTTCGAATTACTAACTTACGGCCCAATCATAACCCACTTTTGCAATCAGTAAAAACGTCATAATCAAGAAGACCTTGCGGACGAGAGGTGATCCACCCTTGATTGCCAGCTTCGCGCCAATAATCGAGCCGGTGATATTTGCGATAGCGAGGATGAGTCCTACTCGCCACCAAATATGGCCAGTGAAGGAGAAGGTCAGAATCGCAGCAAAGTTTGTCGCGATATTTACCAACTTCGCGGTCGCTGATGCCTTGAGGAATGCATACCCGACTACGCCAACCAAGATAAAGAGTAAGAAGGAGCCAGTACCCGGTCCAAAGATTCCATCATAGAAACCAATCAAGAGACCAAAACCCCCAACAATATATTTGCGACGTTGAGGTGTGAATTTAAGGTTCTCCTCCATTCCCAGCTGCGGACGCTTCCAGGTATAGAGAGCAACCAGAATGAGCAGCACGATGATGATGGGGCGGAAAATCGTTTTCGGAAATGAAGCTGCTAGACGTGCGCCAGAAGCTGATCCGATAAAGGCGGGGATCGCCATCGAAAGCGTCAGATGAAGGTCGGGTTTAACTCGCTTGAAATAAGCGGCTGCCGAGAATGATGTTCCAAAGATCGAAGGAACCTTGTTAGTTCCTAAGATCATCGGTATCGGTTTACTCGATAGTCCAATCAGAAGCGCCGGGAGTTGAATCAATCCCCCGCCACCTGCGATCGCATCGATAAATCCAGCCATTCCTGCAGCGATGGCAAGGAAGATCCATTGAGCGATCGAGAGCGTCATTACGCAGTAACTACGGAATAGATTTCACTCGAAGCAGTTGTCGCGCTGATCTCTGACTTCTCGCCGGTTGCACGAATTCGAAGTTCGAGCTTGCCATCTGCCAGGCCTTTACCAACGATCACGATAAATGGAATTCCGATGAGTTCGGCATCCTTAAATTTCACACCAGCGCTGGGATCTTTACGATCATCGAACATGACGCGAAGACCTTGGGCTTCTAAGTCGAGCGCCAACTTCTCTGCCGTTTCAAAGATCAGATCATCTTTTCCAGTCGCGACGATATGGACATCCGCTGGTGCGATCTCACGCGGCCACGAGAGTCCAATCTCATCATGGGTCTGCTCTGCGATCGCTGCGACTGCACGCGATACACCAATTCCATATGAACCCATTGTGACAACCTGAGATTTACCGTTCTGATCGAGCACTGTGAGATCAAGTGCCTGGGCATATTTGCGACCTAGTTGGAAGATATGGCCGATCTCAATCGCGCGATCGATAACAACGGGAGAATCACACGTTGGACAGAGATCGCCAGCACGGACTTCAGCAGCTTCGATATAGCTATCGACTTCAAAGTCACGACCATTGGTGACGAAACGAACGTGCTTATCCTTCGCATTCGCGCCAGTAACCCAATGCGAACCTACAACAACACGTGGATCGGCGTAGATCGTGATGCCGAGCTTCTTCGCATCTTGAGGTCCGATATATCCCTTTACTAATCCTGGGAACTTCGCAAAGTCGCCATCTTCAAAGAGGCGAAGGTCAGATACGCCAGAGAGATTTGCGCCGACCCGCTTTAGATCAACTTCGCGATCGCCAGGTACCAAGACTGAAATCGCCTTATCGTCAGCCATCAACATGACATTCTTGAGCGTCATCTCGGCTGTGAAACCGCCACCAAACTTTGCATTGAGCAATTCAACGAGTGAATCGATCGTTGGAGTATTTGGCGAGTCAAAGATCTCCATCGCTGCAGGCGCACTGCCGGAATATGGCGCCACCTTGGTGACCATCGCCTCAACATTTGCTGCGTAACCACACTTCTCGCAGAGCACATATGTATCTTCACCGGTTGGGCATGGAGCTAAGAACTCTTCCGACTTCGATCCACCCATGGCACCAGCCATCGCTGCCACAATATTGAACTTCAATCCAAGGCGGGTAAAGGTTTTGATGTAGGCATCACGATGTTTTTGATATGAAACTTCAAGTCCAGCTTCATCCATATCGAATGAGTAAGAATCCTTCATCACAAATTCGCGGCCGCGAATAATTCCAGAGCGTGGACGTGGCTCATCGCGGAACTTTGTCTGGATCTGATAAATCGAGAGCGGTAGATCTTTATAAGAGGAGTACTCCCCCTTCACCATCAAGGTAAACATCTCTTCATGGGTAGGGCCGAGCAGGTAATCATTTCCTTTGCGATCCTTCAGGCGGAAGAGATCTGGCCCGTACTCTTCCCAACGGTTGGTCTGCTCATAAGGCTCTTTCGGAAGCATCGATGGGAAGTGAACTTCTTGGAAGCCCGCAGCATCCATCTCTTCACGAACAACGCGTTCGATATTGCGGAAGGTGATATAGCCAAGTGGTAGCCATGAGTAGATACCGGCAGAGATACGTCGTACATAGCCAGCTCGCACTAAGAGGCGATGGCTTGCAACCTCGGCATCCGCTGGATCGTCACGAAGGGTGCGCAGAAGCAAGGTCGACATACGTAGCATGGTCGAACCTTACCGAATGTGAGGGTTACTTAACGGAGACTTCCGGTGCGCCAGATGCGACTCCAGCGGCCTCCATCTCATCAGCAAGGCGCATCGCCTCTTCGATGAGAGTCTCAACGATCATCGCTTCTGGCACAGTCTTGATGACCTCACCCTTAACAAAGATCTGGCCCTTGCCATTTCCGGATGCAACTCCGAGATCTGCTTCGCGAGCTTCACCAGGTCCATTCACAACGCAGCCCATGACTGCGACGCGAAGTGGAACTGTCATTCCTTGTAATCCAGCCTGGACCTTCTCTGCGAGTGTGTAGACATCTACTTGTGCACGGCCACATGATGGGCAGGAGACGATCTCGAGTTTACGTTGGCGAAGATTGAGCGACTCAAGGATTGAGATTCCGACCTTTACCTCTTCAACTGGTGGAGCGGAGAGTGAGACGCGGATCGTGTCGCCGATTCCTTCAGCGAGCAGGATTCCAAATGCGGTTGCTGACTTAATGGTTCCTTGGAAGATTGGACCGGCTTCAGTAACACCGAGGTGCAATGGGTAATCACACTTTGCCGCGAGCAGGCGATATGCCTTCACCATTGTTACTGGATCGTGATGCTTAACCGAGATCTTGATATCGGAGAAGCCATGCTCTTCAAAGAGTGATGCTTCCCAGAGCGCAGATTCAGCGAGCGCCTCTGGTGTTGCCTTGCCGTACTTTGCAAGGAGACGTGGATCGAGTGAACCGGCGTTAACACCGATACGAATGGGAATACCGGCATCGCCCGCTGCCTTCGCAACTTCTTTTACCTTGTCATCAAACTGCTTGATATTTCCAGGGTTCACTCGAACTGCGGCACAACCAGCATCGATTGCCGCAAAGATATATTTTGGTTGGAAGTGAATATCGGCGATCACTGGAATCTGCGACTTCTTCGCGATCTGAGCAAGGGCATCAGCATCATCTTGTGAAGGAACTGCAACGCGAACGATCTGGCAACCAGATGCAGTCAACTCTGCGATCTGTTGAAGCGTTGCATTCACATCAGAGGTCAAGGTTGTGCACATCGACTGGACGCTCACTGGCGCATCGCCACCGACGAGGACGCTACCGACCTTCAGTTGCTTGCTCTTACGACGTGGCGCGAGAGTAGGAAGCGGTGCTGTTGGAATTCCGAGATCAACCATGCGCTTTATTCTGCCGTATTAGAGATTAAAATGCACAGGATTGAAAATATCAGCAGCGAGGAGCAAGAGTGAGAGCGCTGCGAGGAAGATAAAGACGACAATCGTGATCGGTGTGAGCGTCTCCACATCGATGGGGCGTGGGGTTTGGCGCTTACGAAGGCGGGCCCAGGTATTGCGAATTCCATCAACGATAGCGATCGCCATATGGCCGCCATCGAGCGGTAGGAGTGGGAGGAGGTTGAAGATTCCCACAAAGATGTTGAGGCTCGCGATAATCATGATGAAGGTGGCGATTCGCTCATTCCAGGCAAGCTTGGAATCACTCACAGTTTGAGCTGAGGCCTGTGCAACACCGACAACGCCAACCAGGCCTTGTGGATCTCGCTTCTTGCCGCCAAAGGTCTCGCTGATGAGTGCAGGGATTTTTCCAGGAAGTGAACCGAGCGAGCTGATTGAGCTGGTGAAAAGTTCTCGCCCTAACTGCCAAGCATGGATCGTTGAGTCATAGGGGTTCTGTCGGAGCATGCCGAGTGAGTTAATCACTCCGATAATGCCGACGCTCTTTCCGTTAACAACCTGTGGCACTGGTGTGAGCGTCACGGTGATCTCTGCGTCTTTGCGAAGGAGTGAGAGTGAGACCGGAACTCCGGGGCTGTTGCGGATAGCGAGAACATCCTTCGACCAGTTGGTAACAGCTTTGCCGTTGATGGCAGTGATGCGATCTCCGGGAAGAATGCCAGCAGCCTTCGCGGGAAGAATAGGTCCAGTCGATGGACACTTTCCATTGAGCGTTGTGTAACAGTCAGCAACTGATTCAACGTTAGGTGTGATTGCTGCAGTACCTACCGCGGCAAAGAGCGTGAAGAGAAGTACAAAGCCAAGAACGAAATGGAGAGCCGAACCTGCACCAAGAACTATGAGTCGCTTGCCGACCGATGCCTTGTAGAAAGCGCGATCGGTGTCTTCTACAGGTATCTCTTCGCGAGCGGACATTCCGACGATCCGACAGTAACCACCAGCGGGAATCGCTTTGATACCGAATTCGGTCTCACCTTTTGTGAAGGACCAGAGGCGCTTTCCAAAACCTAAGAAGAACTCTGTGACCTTCATGCCATAGCGCTTGGCGAAGAGGAAGTGGCCAAGCTCGTGGAGCATGACAGAGAAGAGAAGTGCGACGATAAAGGCGAGAACTCCAATAATGGCGAGCATTAGCGGCTGAGCTCCTCACTATAAGTGGCTGCGATCATACGGGCATTTAACTCGACTGCACTGACATCATCGAGATCGCGTACATCTACTTGTCCACCACCATGAGAATCAACTCGAGTGAGAGTATGTTCGACAACATTCACGATATCTTTAAATTGAATTCGGCCATCAATAAAGGCGGCTACCGCAACTTCATTGGCGGCGTTGAGCGTTGCTGTTGAAACAGAACCGCTCTCCCCTGCTGTGCGAGCGATGCCGATCGCTGGGAAGCGAGAGATATCGACTGGAGCGAAGTTCCAGGAATGGCCCTGACTCCAATCAACAGGTGACGTTGAACGCTTCAATCGATCTGGATAGTTCAGCGCGTAGCCAATCGGCCCTTTCATATTGGGAGGGCTGAGTTGCGCAATCGTTGAACCATCGATGAACTCAACCATCGAGTGAATGACGGATTGAGGGTGGATCACGGCTTCAATTTGCGAATACGGAAGATCAAAGAGGTAGTGAGCTTCAATAATCTCCAGACCCTTATTCATCAGGGTCGCAGAGTTAATCGTGACCATCGGGCCCATCGACCAGGTGGGATGAGCGAGAGCCTCTTGAAGTGTGACTCCGGATAGATCGGCGCGATCTCTAAATGCACCACCACTTGCTGTGATAATAAATTTCTTTACCTCACTCCGCTTACCAGCGAGAAGCGCTTGGAAGAGAGCAGAGTGTTCTGAGTCGACTGGGATGATTCGATCGCTACCAAATGCCTTTACTAGTGGTCCGCCAGCGACGAGTGATTCTTTGTTTGCTAACGCGACCTTATTGCCAGCGGCAAGTGCTGAGAGTGTTGGTCCCAGGCCGATCGATCCGGTGATTCCATTTAAGACAATGTCACAACTAATTGCGGCGATCTCGGTTGATGCGGATGGGCCATCGATGACAGCGAGACCGTCAGCGAAACCTTCCCAGGCACTTCGTGGCGCGGTCGTACCAACGATCGGAACCTGAAACTTTCGGGCTTGCTGAAAGAGAAGTTCGAGATTGCCTGATCCGGCGCTCATACCTACAACGCGAAAGAGATCGGGGTTGGCAGCGACGAGTTCGAGCGCTTGCACGCCAATCGAACCGGTCGAACCAAGAATGACAATATCGCGCACGCAATAAGCCTACCCGTTGAGGTTAGTCATCACATGCTTGATGCGTGTGTAATCCTCAAAACCGTAACTTCCGAGATCTTTGCCATATCCAGAGTGCTTGAAACCACCATGTGGCATCTCAGCTACTAGTGGAATATGGGTATTGATCCAGACGCAGCCAAAATCAAATGCCTTTGCCATGCGCATCGCACGTGAATGATTGCTTGTCCAGACCGATGATGCAAGTCCATATGCAACGCCATTCGCAAAGCGAACTGCTTCCTTCTCATCGACAAATTTCTGAATAGTGATAACCGGTCCGAAAATCTCGTTCTGAATCATCTCATCGTCTTGGCGAAGGCCAGCAACAACTGTTGGGTTCCAGAAGTATCCAGCACGGTCTACCTGCGTTCCACCTGCGACCACGGTTGCATGTGAAGGTGTTCGCTCAATAAAACCAGCTACTCGAGCAAGTTGATTCGCATTGTTCACGGGGCCATAGAGCACGTCCTCTGTCGGACCACCAGTTGCAATATTTTCACGGGCTTGTTGACCCAAGAGCGCGACGAAATCATCGTAAGCAGATGCTTCAACCATTACTCGTGTTGCTGCTGTGCAATCTTGGCCAGCATTGAAGTATCCAGCGATGGCAATCGCTTCGGCGGCGGCAGCGAGATCGGCATCTGCAAAGACAACGACCGGTGCCTTGCCACCTAGTTCAAGGTGAACCTTCTTGAGGTCCTTCGCGGCATTTGTTGCAACTTCCATACCCGCACGAACTGAACCAGTGATAGAAACCATTTGCGGGGTTACATGATCTACAAGTGCGCGACCAGTATCACGATCGCCACAGACGACGTTAAATACACCAGCAGGTAAGAACTCCGCCATTACTTCAGCCATCCACGATGTGGAAGCAGGTGTTGTGTCACTTGGCTTGAGCACAACGGTATTTCCGGCTGCAATGGCTGGCGCCCATTTCCAGACCGCCATCATCATTGGATAGTTCCAAGGTGTTACTTGAGCGCAGACACCGATCGGTTCGCGGCGAATAAAAGAGGTCATGCCCTTCATATATTCACCAGCAGATCGACCCTCTAAATTGCGAGCTGCACCTGCAAAGAAGCGAATCTGATCGACCATAGGTGGAACTTCTTCTGATGCAGTAAGCGCGATTGGCTTTCCACAGTTCTCAGATTCAATAGCGACAAGTTCATCGGCACGAGCCTCGAAGGCATCGGCAATTTTCAAGAGGGCACGTTGGCGCTCAGATGGAGTTGAATCTCGCCACTCTTCAAAGGCCGATGATGCCGCCTTCATCGCGAGATCTACATCGGCAGCAGTTGAGACTGGTGCAGTTGCATATGCCTGCCCCGTCGCTGGATTGATGACCTCAGATGTTGCGCCTGAGAGCGCTGGGGTGGATTTACCGTTGATGAAGTTGGAGAGAGATTTCATGCCTCAGAGGTTACTTCGGCGGCGGCCAATTGGCCACATGCACCGTCGATATCGCGGCCGCGAGTATCGCGAACCGTGACAGGCACCCCGTACGTCTCAAGGATACGAACAAACTCTGCCTCATCTTCAGGGCGAGATGCAGTCCACTTAGAGCCAGGTGTTGGGTTGAGGGGAATGAGGTTTACGTGGGCATTTCTATTTTTCAATAGCCGACCAAGGAGATCGGAGCGCCAAGCCTGATCATTAATATCTTTGATCATTGCATATTCAATCGAATAACGGCGTCCCGTCTTATCTGCATAGGCATCAGCAGCATCGAGAACTTCTTTCACCTTCCAACGTGAGTTGATCGGAACCAACGTATCGCGCAGCTCGTCATCTGGAGTGTGTAGTGAAATAGCCAAGGTGACAGGAATATCTTCATCGAGCAACTTCTCGATGCCATTCACAAGACCGACAGTTGAAAGCGTTACCGATCGTGCGCTAATGCCAAGCCCATCAGGTTGTGGTGCAGTGATATTTCTAATCGTGCGCATCACTGCGTTGTAGTTCGCCATCGGTTCGCCCATGCCCATGAAGACAACATTGGAGAGACGAGTCTCTCCCCCAGGTAATTCACCTTCAGCACAAGCGCGCGCTGCCGCAACTACTTGAGCAGTGATTTCACCGGCGGTGAGATTACGTGTTAAGCCACCTTGGCCAGTCGCGCAGAATGGACAGTTCATTCCGCAACCAGCTTGTGATGAGATGCAGACTGTTGTGCGATCGCTATAACGCATCAAAACAGATTCAACGAGAACGCCATCATGTAACTTCCAGAGATCCTTACGGGTGCGACCGCCATCTGTTGAAACAGAGCGGACAAGAGTGATCATCTTTGGGGTGAACTTTTCAGCCATGACCGAACGAAGATCCTTAGGAATATCGCTCCAGGATTCAGTGTCATCGTTGTAGTGATTAAAGAAGTGAACAGCCGCTTGATTGGCGCGGAATGCAGGAATACCAAGTTCTACGGCGAGCGCCTTACGGCCCTCTGGATCAAGGTCCGCGAAGTGCTTTGGCGGCTTTACTCGCTGCTTTGGCTCATCAAAGACGAGTTTGATCTCAGGTAGGTCACTCATAATTGATATCGATTCACGAGTTCAAGCACAGCCCACACAGCAGGTGCTGTGAAGAGAATGGAGTCAAGGCGATCGAGGATTCCGCCATGGCCCGGTAAGAAGTTACTCATATCTTTGATGTG
>DAINZB010000020.1:0-7593 GCA_036749135.1 Candidatus Nanopelagicaceae bacterium
ACGCCCTCCCAGCATTTCTACCGGAAGGGCGCTCATAAAGTAAGACTAGATCGAGTGATCCGTTACTTCAACATACTCTTCCTCCGTGAGGTAGGCGAGACCGTCGAGATCGTCATCACCAGAAGTAAGAATTGCAACAATTCCGATACCGATCATCGCACCAAGCACTTCAGCACCAACAAATGCCAGTCCTGATTTCACATCGATACCAGCGCCAGCATTTGTCCACATGCGACCAAAGACCGCTGCTGGATTTGCAAATGAGGTTGATGCGGTAAAGAGATAAGCGCCACCGATCCATGCCGGAATAGCAATCGGAGCTAGATGGTCGTTGTACTGATGAATCAAGAGCTGAAGAATGATGATTAAGCCTGCAGTCGCAAGTACTTCTGCGACGTAGAGATTCATGCCCTTGTGAGCGATCGTTGAGTGAGTAACCAGGTGCTGCTTAAACATGTAATTCGCGAGAACGACACCAGCAAATGCACCAGCAAGTTGAGCGATGATGAAGGCAATGAGCTCATCGATTTCAAGGCGCTTGACGACGAACTCCGCAAAGGTGACAACCGGGTTGAAGTAGCCACCGCTGATTGCTCCGAAGACAAAGATGACGCAACCGAGTGCGAGCACTGTTGCGAAGGCATTAACGAAGAGCCCAAGGAGGGCATCTTGGGTGAGGAATGAGCCCATAAAGGATGAGCCAACAACAGCGACCAAGAGAATTGCAGTTCCAAGGAACTCTGAGAGCGATTTACGTAGTAGATGTGTCATAGGACAATTATGAAGGGAAAGCGTTGAAATCAAGCGTTCTCTCGACTACCGGCACGTACGTGTTCGCTCTCCTTGCCTCATACGCGTGCAAAGCGATGAATATTCACCTGAAATTTGGATAGTAGAATTGCCCTATGGATCTCCAGAAGGTGCTTCTCTACTATCGCTTCACACCGATAGCGGACCCACAAGCGGTCATGCTCTGGCAGAAGACGCTCTGTGAGAGCCTGGGCATCAAAGGAAGAATTCTCGTCTCCCCTCATGGAATCAATGGAACTGTTGGTGGCGATATGTCTGCCCTCAAAAAATATGTGAAGCAAACGAAAAAATATCCAGGATTCCGAGGTATCGACTTTAAATGGTCCGAAGGAACTGGAAATGACTTCCCTCGTTTGAGCGTAAAGGCGAAGAAAGAACTCGTATCTTTCGGTAATCCCGATGAGATCCAGGTCGATGAAAATGGCGTCGTAGGTGGCGGCATTCACCTCAAGCCATTCCAGGTAGATGAGCTCGTGAAGGAACGTGGCGATGAAGTCGTCTTCTTCGATGGCCGCAACGCCTTTGAAGCGAAGATCGGAAAATTCAAGAATGCAGTAGTTCCTGATGTGACATCATCACAAGAATTTGTCGCAGAGATCGAGAGCGGTAAGTACGATCACTTGAAGGATAAGCCGATCGTTACCTACTGCACCGGCGGCATTCGCTGTGAAATCCTCTCAGTCGTGATGAAAAATCGTGGCTTTAATGAGGTCTACCAAATTGATGGGGGCATCGTTCGTTACGGAAATAAATTTGGTAATGATGGCCTCTGGGAAGGCTCTCTCTATACCTTTGATAATCGCCTTTCGATTGATTTTGCTGCCAATCCAGCCCTTATCGGTGAATGCGATAACTGCGGGGCACCAACTCGTCAGTTCTATAACTGCACGACTGCTTCCTGTCATCAGCTTGCTCTACTCTGTGAGCCATGTGGCGCTGACGCTTCCTCCCGTGCCTGTCCTCACGATCCCTCGAAGCAACATGATTATGAGATGAGTGGTTGATGAGTAATGCCCCTACCGCTCGTCAGAAATTTTGGGAGCGGGCATTTGCCTCAACCGTTGTTCTCTACACTTTCGGCGCTACCTACGTCGTATGGAAGACCCTGACCAAATATGGCGCGAATTGGCTCGTCTATTTCATCATTGATGTACCCACATCCTGGTTTTATGGAATCTCCGCCTCGCGGTTGGTTGTTTCAGTCGTCAAGAAGCGCTTCCATGAAGTGACAAAGTGGGGATGGCTAGCGGCAATTAACTTTGCGATTCCTCAAATCTACATTTTGTATTACGCACATAACGCCTCTCGCCAAACTTTAATGATCTTCGCGCTCATCATCACTGGTCTAGCTATTTCATCGGTATACACGCTCTGGACTCAGATTAAGAAGAGCCGGAGATCTGAATAATCTGGTTGTACCCTAAGGCTATGAAAACAGCGTACTCAATTCTTGTTGGACTCCATGTTGTCACAGTCATCGCCATGATTGGCCTACTCGTAGCCGAAGGTCGCAAAGCGGTAAAGAAGATTCCTAACGGTGTCACTCACGCTGGATTAACTGCGATGGTGCTGGGAGTCGCCATGATCGTTATCAATGCCATGCGCCACAACAGTGACTCAGCAGTAGCGCTTCTCAATCACACGAAATACGGAATCAAGTTCCTCGTACTCACAACAATCATTACCATCGCCTTCAGATACTCAAAGAAGGCGTCGATCACAAATCAGACGTGGATCGCTCTCGTCGGACTCTCGCTCTTCAACTTCATTCTTGCCGGAGCGTGGCAGTAACTCTTACTTCTTCTTGGGGCGATAGGAACTCGCCCCCTTGGCAAGCACTAGCATCAGTAGAAGTGAGCCAAGGGTCAGAACAAGTAAGAATAAGGCGCGCATCTAAATAGAGTAGTAGTTCGCCTTGGTCTTTGCAGCATGATCTTTCACGATTGTCGCATTTGTCGGCACAACCGCATCATCGTGGACCTTAATATTGCCGATAATTCGAGCCCCGGCACCAAGAATCACTCGGTTGCCAATAGTTGGATGGCGCTTCTCACGAGAGAACTCACGAGCCCCGAGCGTCACATCGTGGTACATCAAGACATCATCGCCAATGACAGAAGTCTCGCCAATAACAACGCCCATGCCATGATCGATAAAGAATCGACGGCCAATCTGCGCTCCTGGATGAATCTCAATGCCTGTAACTGATCGAACCCATGCCATGTGCACTCGAGCTGCTAACTTGAGATTGTGGCGCCACAAGAAGTTCGCCCAGCGGTAGCCCCAGATTGCATGCACACCTGGATAAACGAGAAATACCTCTAGCTTCGATCGGGCAGCAGGATCTCGTTGAAGTGCATTCTCCAAATCTTCTTTGATGTGAAGAGCCATATAAGCGCTTTAATCCATCAAATCTTGATAAAGAACGGTCGAGAGATAACGCTCTCCAAATGAGGCAAGAAGTACAACAATATTCTTGCCCTCATTCTCAGGGCGGTTTGCTACTTGGTGAGCAGCCCAGAGAGCAGCGCCAGAAGAAATTCCAGCGAGAATTCCCTCTTCCTTAGCAGCGCGGCGAGCAAATGCGAGTGTCTGATCATTTGGTGCATCAATGACTTCGTCATAGACATTGCGATCAAGGATCTCGGGAATGAAGTTTGGTCCAATTCCTTGAATCGGGTGCGGTCCAGGCTTGCCACCATTGAGAATGGGTGAGGCTTCTGGTTCAACCGCAATAATCTTTACACCAGGCTTAAGCTCTTTAAGACGTCCACCAACACCGGTGATTGTTCCGCCAGTTCCGATACCGGCGATAAAGATATCTACTTCACCATTGGTATCGCGCCAGATCTCCTCTGCAGTGGTTGCACGGTGGATCGCTGGATTAGCAGCATTTGCAAATTGACGAACCAAGACCGAGCCTGGCTCTTTACCAAGTTCTTCTGCTTTTGCTACTGCACCATTCATTCCCTCAGGAGCTGGTGTGAGAACGAGTTCTGCTCCAAAGGCACGAAGAAGTGCGCGGCGCTCTTTCGACATCGACTCTGGCATCGTCAAAATCACGTTGTAACCACGCGCAGCACCAACCATGGCAAGGGCAATACCGGTATTACCTGATGTTGCTTCAATGATTGTTCCGCCTGGCTTTAATTGGCCGCTCTTCTCGGCAGCATCAACCATGGCAATACCAATACGATCTTTGACGGTGCTCGTTGGGTTGTAGAACTCAAGCTTGGCAAAGACATTGGCCTTTGCGCCATCAGTGATGTTATTGATCTTAACGAGTGGTGTATTTCCGACAATCTCGGTGATGTTGTTATAAAGAGTCATGGCTAAAGAATAGATATCTCACAATGAATAAGCGAGTTGCGAAGAAGTTGCAAGAGAAGAAATACCTGCAACTCTTTCGCAGAAAGAAGCCTTACTCTGGAAGTTTTTGAGCAAAGAAGTTGATCGTACGAGCCCACGCTAACTTTGCTGCGCTCTCATTGAAGACTTCTGGACGATCATCATTAAAGAAAGCATGCCCCGTGCCTGGATAGTCGTAGGCAACTGCATCTCCCCCAGCGCCATTAATCTCTGTCAAAGCTTCCTGGATTCCAGGAGCAGCGGAGGTTCCATCACCTTCAGCGCAATGGATGATTGATGCCTTACCGCTATAGCGCGACCAATCTGGCGCATGTCGCTCCCAAGAAGCACCTGGATAGAAGCCAACGGTGGCGGTGATTTGATCTGAGAGCGTTCCGGACCAGATTGCAAGGGAGCCGCCCATGCAGAACCCAACAACGCCAACTCGATCTGAGGATGTGTTCTTCATGGCGGCGAGATACTTCGCTGCCGTGACGATCTCTTCACCTGCGCGGTCTAGTTCTAACTCCATCATTAACTTCTTCGCCTGATCAGGTTCAAAGGCTGCCTGTCCGTGATAGAGATCTGGGGCAAGAGCAACAAAACCGGCAGCAGCAAAGCGATCGACGATATCGGTGATATGTCCGACCAATCCCCACCACTCTTGAATAACTATCACAGCAGGTCCGGTGCCAGATTCTGGAAGAGCGATATACCCAGCTCCTGATTTTCCATCTGCAGAGAATTTAATGTGGTTGCCTGCCATCGCTCTTACGCCTTTCCAGTTGTTGGGAAATTAAGTGCCGCTTGCGTTGATAGGCCAACTCTGGTGAGTTTGATACTTCCCTTTAATTCATTCTCTGTGAGCGTTCGAACTATTTGAAGACCTAAACTGGCCGAACTCTCCAAATTAAATCCTTCGGGTAGCCCGACTCCGTTATCACTTACGACGACAAGACACTCGTTATCCGAGTGCGAAACTTCAACGCTCAAGGTATCGCCAGAGCTCTCTAATCCATGCTCGAGTGAGTTATGAATTAACTCAGTAATGACGAGGGCTAGCGGCGTTGCAACCTTTGAGTCAAAACTTCCGAATTCACCAACTTTGCTGAGGGTAATGGGGCGCGAGCTCAGTTCAATCGCATTATGGACAATTCGATCGTAGACCTCATCAAAGAGAACAACCTCTGCCGAACTTCCCGAGAGCGTTTCATGAACGATAGCGATAGAAGCGACGCGGCGAACTGCTTCGGCAAGTGCCGCCGAAGCGACAGGATCCTCGACCCGTCGGGATTGAAGGCGTAGTAAAGCGGAAACGGTCTGCAGATTGTTCTTCACGCGGTGATGGATCTCGCGAATCGTTGCATCCTTCGTAATCAGAGCCCGGTCCTGCCTGCGTAATTCAGTAACGTCGTGGAGAAGCACGATCGCACCAATACGATCGCTACCCTCAATAAGCGGAATAACAAGAAGGTCGAGCACTGCTCGACCATTATCAAAGTCATCGCGACGCAACTCTTTACCGCTAACGGCCAATGACCAGGGCTCATCCGTTGGCAACGATGCATTATCAATCTTCGATAAGAGTTCACCAAGAATCTGATTCTCAATTTCGCCCGGCCATCCAGCTCTGCTAATCGCTGAGCGAGCATTTGGGCTGGCGTAAATCACAACACCATTTGAATCGAGTCGGATAAGTCCATCACCCACGCGTGGCGCTGATTCGCTCCGATAGATATTTCCGGCGACTGGGAAAGTGCTCTCCGAGACCATGCGATAGATCTTGTGAGCGATCTCGCGATAGTTAATCTCGAGACGAGATTTTGAACGCATCTGAACGGCATCGCGATGGCGAGAGATCACAGCAATCACATGGCCGTTGAAGAGGACCGGCACGGTCTCTTCTTTAATGAGCAGCTCCCCCACTTGTTCTGGCTCGGTATCGCGAACGATCTCACCTTGAGAGAGTGCCTGATCAATACGTGGATTATCGCCCCATGAAATCTCTTGACCGACGAGATCGTAGGTGAAGACAGTCGCTGCAGTTGTGGGGCGGGTGTGAGCGATTGCAACATGGCCGGTAGGCCAACTCTGGTAATCCTTACGCTTTGGAACCCACAGAATCAGATCAGCAAAGGAGAGATCAGAGAGGAGTTGCCACTCGGCGATGAGTTCACTGATTCGTTCTTGATCATCAGCAGTGAGCGCCGTACCCTCAAATGCATAACGAGATGACACGAAACCTCTTCTGTGAAAGCCGTAAGGATCGGCAGGAACTACCGAAGTGATTGCACGATCTTACCAATCTCGCCCCTACCCGTCTTCGTCGCACCAAAGTTCGTTCCACCGAAGAGGCCGCTTCCTCCTGATAACTGGCTCTCTCGGATCAGGAAGCGGTTCTCTGCCGTTGTGAGGGTGAGGAAACGTGCCTCTGCCTCTCGGAGTTCGCGTGAGCTCCCCACCAAGATGCAGATGTAGGTGATCGGAATCTTCCGTAGAAGAAGTGGGAACTCCTTAAGAAAGAGGGCGAGTTCATCCATGCTCTCCTCGGTAGAGCACGAGATGTAGAGAAGATGTGATGTCGACTCCACGATCGATGAGATGAGATTTCCATACCAACGACGGTCATGAACCGCCTCTCCTAGTGATGGAAGAGATCCGATGTCGACGATGACGCTCTCCTCAGCATGGAACTCTGGAAGAGTGCGCGGTCGGGTTGAAGGTTCAAGCGAGATCACATTGAGGGCGTTCGAACTCTTTGCTAGCCGCCGTGTTAGTGACTGCGAACGAAAATCAGCATCAACGATCCCCACTCTCCTCTGTGTCGATCCAGTGCCAGAGAGTTCGTTGGCAAGCGCCACCGTTAATGAACCCCTACTTGGAGAAGCAGCGCTTCCAGTAATTGTGAAGATCCGCGGAGTTGATTTTACGATGGTCGGAGTTATCTCAGGTTCGGGCCGACCGCTCTGAACTAGAGGCAAGCGAAGTTGCGAGCGAATCTTCTGCATAACAGCATGCGCCGCAGGTTCAGATCCCTCGAGTGAGATAAAGGTGAATGGTGCATCCTCATATTTCATCAATAGATCTGATGAGAAACCAGGGAGATCTGCTTTATAAACAATGACAGTTCTCAACGAAGGTCGCCCGGAAAGGTGCTCCTCCAAAGCTTGGCTATCGAAGGCTCGATAGATAATCGACCATCCTTGAGAGAAGAGAAGCTGTGCAACAAAGTCCTCAAAATCTGCATCAGCGATCGCAGTGACAACTTCAATCTGTGGAATCTCAGAGCGCATTTCTTACCACCACAATCCGACCTGTTGTGAATGAACTGATGATTGGCATAATCTCTCGATCATGTAAGAGGAAGAGAACCGTGACGGCACCCCCAAGGTCGCGTGATTTATTATCGACTCCTTGAATGCGAATATTGCTAGC
>DAINZB010000020.1:7693-16646 GCA_036749135.1 Candidatus Nanopelagicaceae bacterium
GCAGCGGAGATGACGGCCCCTGGGGACAATGGATGTGTAGCGACCCACATCGGGGTAGCGCTTTGTGAGGCAGATGCTAAGCCAATCGCCGCGAGGAGTGAGATAGAGATTGCTCCGATCGCGACAATCCTTCGGGTATTTCGTTGGATAAATGTAGAGAGTTGAAACATAGGTGGATCACAGTGGATAACTGGCTCTAGAAAATCATCCGAAGGTATGAGGTGTGGATAGAGATCTGAGGGCACGCTCCCGCCATGGCCCAGAAAAAATTATTAGAAGAAGCTCCTTCGTACGAGATGAAGGAGATCCGCCTCCCCAAGAAGTTGGTATTTCCATACGCAGGAGCTGCCAATGGCGTCGATCACTCAGCTCTCCCACTCTTTGGCTTTGAACCAGCCCTGTCGACCGAGGCACCTGTTAAACCACTCTCCTCCAAGCTCTACCTGGTTCCAACGCCAGTTCGCTTTGAAGGTGAAGAACTCGAACCTCAGATACAGCCAAAACCCTCGCCCCTCTCTGAACTGCCCGAGCTCGAACAATGGGTCTCTCGTTATGTCGTGAGTCTAATTGAAGTGTGGAGCGGAAAGCGCGCAGCGATGCAATTGGCACGTTGGACTCATCGCAACATCTTTGATGGTGTGGTGAAATCAAGTGGCACTAAGCGCGCCCTGCCGAAGATACGCAATATCTATATCTCCCAACCAATTGATGGCGTTGGTGAGGTGACCGTTACCTTGCGCTATGACGAGCGAGTTCGCTCACTCGTCATGCGCTTTGAAGGTGTCGATAAGCGGTGGCTCTGTACCGAGCTCTCGCTGATCTAATTACTGTTAAGCGGCGCCGTGACAGCGCTTGTATTTCTTTCCAGAGCCACATGGACATGGACCATTACGTGATGTTCCACCCGTGCTCTGCGCCTCGCCACTCTCATCTGCTGCGCTGTAGGTAAGTGGAACAACTGATTGCTCAGGAGCCACAACGCCTTTAGGAGTTACTTCAACGCTATTGTCATTACGCTCAACTTCTACCTCTACATTGAAGAGCAGGGCAACAAGTTCTTCCTTAATCGCATCCATCATGGCCGAGAAGAGTTCATACCCTTCCTTCTGATATTCCACGAGTGGATCGCGTTGCGCCATCGCGCGAAGGCCAATGCCCTCTTGGAGGTAATCCATCTCATACAGGTGTTCACGCCATTTGCGGTCTAATACTGAGAGAAGAACTTTGCGCTCGAGTTCGCGAACGACTTCAACCCCGAGGCTCTCTTCGCGCTTTGCATATGCAGCACGAGCATCGGCAAGGACCTTATTGAGCAAAAAGTCGCTATCGAGGCCTGCAACGCCACCAACTTCAGCACTGATCTCTTCGACAGTAAATGAGATTGGATAGAGCAGCTTTAAAGCCTGCCATAGCGTTTCAAGATCCCAGTTCTCTGGGAAGCCACTTGCCGTCGCAGATGTGACATAGGCAGTGACGGTATCTTCCATAAAGGTTGCGACCTGAGCCGAGATATCTGCCCCTTCAAGGACTTCACGACGCTCGGAGTAGATAACTTCACGCTGGCGATTCATGACATCGTCATACTTCAAGACATTCTTACGCATCTCAAAGTTAAGAGATTCGACCTGTGTCTGCGCTGAGCGGATTGCGTTAGAGACCATCTTTGACTCAAGTGGTTGATCATCAGGAAGACCTGATGCGCTCATAACGCGCTCGACCAAGCCAGAGTTAAATCGGCGCATCAAATCATCTTGGAGTGAGAGGTAGAACCGTGACTCTCCAGGATCGCCTTGGCGACCAGAGCGACCGCGGAGCTGATTATCAATACGACGAGATTCGTGGCGTTCAGTTCCAAGAACATAGAGGCCACCGAGGGCGGTAACTTCCTCGTGCTCTCTCTTCACTGCCTCTTTCTGCTTAGCAATCTCAGGGCCCCAGGCAGCTTCATACTCTTCTGGCTGATCAACGGGACTTATGCCGCGACGTTGGATTTCAAAGTCAGCCATGAACTCAGGGTTTCCACCGAGCATGATGTCAGTTCCACGTCCTGCCATATTTGTAGCAACTGTGACTGCACCCTTAACACCGGCACGAGCAATAATCGCTGCCTCGCGCTCGTGCTGCTTCGCATTAAGAACTTCATGCTTGACGCCACTCTTTGTTAAGAAGGCGGAGAGCTCCTCAGATTTTTCAACAGAGACAGTTCCAATAAGAACTGGCTGACCCTTGCGATGCTTCTCCACGATATCCGCAGTGACCGCCGCAAACTTACCGACTTCACTCTTATAAATAAGGTCTGGTTGATCAACGCGCTGGCTGGTCTTGTTGGTAGGAATTGGGATAACGCCGAGCTTGTAGATCTGCATAAATTCAGCAGCCTCAGTCATAGCGGTACCGGTCATACCGGAGAGCTTCTCGTACAGGCGGAAGTAGTTTTGAAGAGTGATCGTCGCAAGGGTCTGGTTCTCATCCTTGATCTCAATACGCTCTTTCGCTTCGAGCGCTTGGTGGAGACCTTCGGAGTAGCGGCGACCTGAGAGGACGCGGCCGGTGTGCTCATCGACAATGAGCAGCTCACCATTCATAACGACATAATCTTTATCGCGCTTAAAGAGCTCCTTAGCCCGGACTGCGTTGTTCAGATAGCCGATCATAGGAGTGTTCTCAGCGATGTAGAGATTACCGATGCCCAAGATCTCTTCGACCTTTGTTACACCCTCTTCAGTGATTGAAAGATTGCGCTTCTTCTCATCGATCTCGTAGTGGAGATCGCGCGAAAGCTTCTCAGCGATCGAAGCAAATTCCACATATAACTTTGTTGGCTTATCAGCGGGACCAGAAATGATCAATGGCGTACGTGCTTCGTCAATCAAAATAGAGTCAACTTCATCGACGATGGCAAAGTTGTGCTCGCGCTGAACGCAATCCTCAATTGACCAAGCCATATTGTCACGGAGATAGTCGAAGCCAAATTCATTATTAGTGCCGTAGGTGATATCTGCAGCGTATGCCTCACGTCGCTCCGCTGGAGTCATATTCGAGAGAATCACGCCGACCTTGAGACCGAGGAAGCGATGGATGCGACCCATCCACTCACTATCGCGCTCAGCGAGGTAGTCGTTCGTTGTAACGATGTGCACACCTTTACCAGTGAGCGCATTCAAGTAGGCGGGAAGTGTGGAGACGAGTGTCTTACCTTCACCGGTGCGCATCTCTGCGATATTGCCGAGGTGAAGTGCAGCTCCACCCATAATCTGAACGTCATAATGGCGCTGACCGAGGGTGCGCTTTGCGGCTTCTCGGACAACTGCGAATGCTTCGGGAAGGAGGCTATCGAGATCCTCGCCTGCAGCCAGGCGTGACTTAAAGCTAGAGGTCAGAGATTGAAGTTCGAGATCGCTCTTCGCTGAGATAGCGGGCTCCCATGAGTTAACTTCTTCAGCGATCTTCTCGAGGTTGCGGACTGCTCGGCCTTCGCCAGCTCGCAGAATCTTGTCTAACAGGGCCACAATTCCTCTTTCTTCGCTGTACCTCGGAGTGCCGGCAATGAAGTGCCTATCTTATTCGCTAAAAAGCGCCCTGCCACACAGGCGCTGAGCAGGGCATCAGGCTCATATGAGGCCAGTTTTAGGGCTCGTAACGCCTCGCCCATTGTGCTCCCCGTTGTAACCAAATCATCCACCACGATTATTCCCTCAGCTCCCCGGCGATCAATTTTCACCCTGCTCTGCGCGGTGAAGGCGCCATGGATATTTCTCTGGCGCTGCTGCGCCGTCAATCGGCTTTGATCAGCGATCGCTCGCGTCGGAGCTAAAAGTGGCAGTACTCGACAGGAGAGACCGATACTCCGTTTTACCTCATGAGCAAGAAGCTTTGAGAGCACAACAGTGTGTGCAAATCCGCGCCGTCGATCGGCCTTCCGAGAAGAGGGGATGGGAATAAGGAGGTAGCGATCGAAAGTGAGATCATGATGTATTCGGCTAAATCTCATCGCCATAAGAGAGGCAAGGTATCTGGCGCAGGCTCGATCGTTACTCTCTTTTGCAGCAAGAATGAGATGCGACGATGTCTCGTTGTAAGAGAGCGCCGAGTACAGAGGAAGTTGATGAAGTGTCACTGCATTTCGAAACGAGACCAACCCACTTTCACACCGGGGACAGATCTCAACGTTGCCACCTCCACATGCGACACATTGAGTTGGATAAAGGAGGGAGCGAATCTCGGCGAAGGACATCCACCATTTCTATCTCACATTAAATATCGTCGATATCGAATTCTACAAAAGGTGTTGATGGTTGATCGCTCGGGATAGAAGATATCGGCTCACTCGTAATAGGAATTCCTGGGTTCTTCGGAAGTGTCACAACAAAGTGAGCACCATAACCTGGTCGACCCCACGCCTTAAGAAGTCCTTGATGAAGTTTCGTATCATCTAACGCGATCGCCAGACCAAGTCCTGTTCCACCGCGCAATCGCGAGCGGGATGGGTCAGCTCGCCAGAATCGATCAAAGAGTCGCTCTGAATCTCGCTCTGTAAATCCAACACCGTAATCCCGAACTCCGATAGCGATCTCGTGCTCACTCTGAGCCAGAGTCACTACTACGCCCTTGTTCTCGCTATGGTCGATCGCATTAGAGACGAGATTTCGAACGATGCGCTCAATTCTTCGATCATCGACGAGTGCCTGATACTCAGCATCTGGCGCGACAAAGGAGAACTCTTTAATGTCGTGGGCCTGCAATTGGTCGACAACTTTCAGGACGAGTGGCTTGAGATCGACCTCCTTCGTCTCCAAGATCGCAGCTCGGGCATCAAATCGGCTCACTTCCAAGAGATCTGCAAGGAGCATCTCGAAGCGATCAATTTGTCCGATCAGGAGTTCAGCGCTTCGAGAGGTCGCTGCATCCAGTGAATCACGGGAGTCATAGATTAATTGGGAGGCCATCCGAATCGTTGTCAACGGTGTTCGAAGTTCATGGGAGACGTCAGAGACGAAACGCTGTTGCAATCGAGAGAGGTTCTCTAGCCGTGAGATCTGCTGTTGCATGGAGAGTGCCATCTCGTTGAAGGAGATCGCCAGCCGACCCATCTCATCTTCACCTTTAATAACTAATCGTCGATCCAAATCACCTTCGGTGAGCTTTGCAGCAACTTCAGCAACTTCTCGAACTGGCAATACGACTTTTCGCACGACATACCAGGTAATGAGCGCAATCATGAGAACCAAGACAAGGGCAGTTCCGAGCATCCAGCCACGGATCAAGCTAATGAGTTGCTTCTGCTGTGTGAGCGGGAAGAGATAGTAGATCTCATAGATGGAACTTGGCGGTATGCCGACGACTCGTCCGACTGCGATCGCATCGATCACTACACCTGGCCTATTGGCATAACGAATCTTTACTCGCATAGATTGGGAGAAGAAATTCTTCCTCACCTGCGTACGTAGCGATTGTGGGATCGTTGAGAGTAGAACTTTATTAGAGCTTCCTTGGAAGACGGTTGAGAACTTGGCGGTCGATGGAGTTGCCAACATAATAGTTTCGCGGACAGAGGTCGTAGGACTTACCTCACTCGCCTTAAAAATTCCCCGAATAACTTTCTCGAGTGAGATATCGGTCCGATAGCGAGTGGCGTCGAGTTGTGATTGTGTGTAGTCAACGAGCGATTGCGCCTCTGATGTAGCGGCGTTGCTCTTCTCGCGATAAACACCATTACCGATCTTCTGATACAGAAGGGTTCCCACGATGGCAGTAACGATGATGGAGATAAGCACAGATGAACCGATCACTTGAAGCAGGATCGACCTGCGCCAACGGCGGAGAAAGGTTCTCACGACAAGGCCACTAGCTCAGATTGCCGGCTTTGTAGCCCACGCCTCGAACGGTCTGAATAAGCTCTGGATTATCGGGGTCGCGCTCTACCTTCGAGCGCAGGCGCTGCACGTGAACATTTACCAACCGGGTATCGGTCGCATGCTGGTAGCCCCAGACTTCACTAAGAAGTGCTTCGCGAGTAAATACTCGACCCGGCTCCTTCGCGAGTGCAACTAAGAGATCAAACTCCAACCGGGTTAACGGAATGGTGCGGCCATCACGAGTAAGTGAATGAGCAACTTGGTCGATGGTGATATCACCAATGCGCAATGAGTTGGAAGGTTCTGCAGGAGTTCTACGTAGACGAACCTTTAAACGGGCAACCAATTCAGAGTTCTTAAACGGCTTCACCATGTAATCATCTGCACCGGCTTCAAGTCCAAGGACGACATCGTGAGAATCACCCTTTGCGGTAAGCATCACGATCGGAACCATGGACTCTGCCCGGATCTGGCGACAAATTTCTACGCCATCAACTCCGGGCAGCATCACATCTAAAAGTACGAGATCAGGCTTATTGACTCGAAATTCATCGAGCGCTTGATCTCCATGATTGACGAGATCGACTTCATATCCAGCACCGTTAAGCACAATGCCTAACATCTCTGCTAGATCTTGATCGTCATCAACAACCATGATGAGTGGCATTAGGAACCGTGCTCCCAAGAGTTGAGGTAGAGCTCTTGTGCTGGTGTCAGTACATCGATCGATGCACCCATGCTCGCAAGCTTCAAGCTAGCAACTTCCTTATCGATCGCAGTTGGAACTTCATGAAGTCCGGCACCGAGATCCTTCGCAGCCTTGAGCAACCACTCTGCAGTGAGAGCCTGATCGGAGAAGGACATATCCATCACTGAAGCTGGGTGGCCTTCAGCAGCGCCGAGGTTAACGAGGCGACCTTCGGCAACAAGGAGGATACGACGACCATCGGCAAGGACATATTCATCAGTCTGATGGCGGATCTTCGAGTTCTTCTGCTTGGCATTCTGCTCAAGCCAGGCAACGTCAATCTCAATATCGAAGTGGCCAGAGTTAGCGAGAATTGCGCCATCCTTCATCACGGCGAAGTGCTCGTCGCGTAGGACATCGCGGTTACCTGTGACGGTAATGAAGAAGTCACCAATCTTCGCTGCTTCGACGCCAGGCATAACGCGGTAGCCCTGCATCAATGCATCAAGTGCCTTTGTTGGATCAATCTCAGTAATGATGACATCTGCGCCCATACCCTTTGCACGCTCAGCAACACCCTTACCGCAATACCCAAAGCCACATACGACAACGGTTGAACCTGCAATCAATGAGTTAGTTGCGCGGAAGATCGCATCCCATGTTGATTGTCCGGTACCGAAGCGATTATCGAACATATGCTTGGTGTCGGTGTCATTGACGGCGATCATTGGGAACTTAAGCGCTCCATCTTTCGCCATCTGCGAGAGGCGGATAACACCGGTCGTTGTCTCTTCGCAACCACCTTGGATTCCTGCAAGAAGTTCAGTACGTGTTGTGTGAAGAGTATTAACGAGGTCGCAACCATCATCAAAGACGAAGTCAGGCTTGATATCAAGTGCAGCATTTAGGTGTGAGTAGTAACCATCACGGTCAACAGCATTACGTGCAAAGACGCTGATTCCATATTCATGGACAAGTGCAGCAGCGGTGTCATCTTGTGTGGACAATGGATTCGATGCGCAGAGCGCAATCTCAGCTCCACCAGCCTTGAGCGCGATCATCAAATTCGCGGTCTCAGTTGTCACGTGCATGCAGGCAGCGATACGAGTTCCAGCAAATGGCTTCTCTTTCGCAAAACGATCACGAATCTGCGCAAGTACTGGCATGCTCCGGCCAGCCCACTCAATGCGCTTCTTTCCTTCAGCGGCTAGCGCTGGGTTTGCAATCTCACTCCGAATGGATGTTTCTACGGTCACGGCTGTGCTCCTATTTTCTCTGGTATTACTGTGAATACAAAGGTGTAAGCGTCGAAATAGACTTCTTCGTGAGGCCTCACTAGATAGCGCAAAGATTACCTGATGAGGGCGAGTACGCGATCCCGAACGCGCGCCATCTCCTCCGCGCTATGAGCCTCAACATTAAGTCTGAGGAGGGGTTCGGTATTTGAGCCCCGCACGTTGAACCACCAATCGGGCCCGGAGACGGTGAAGCCATCGAGATCGTCGACTGGGAACTCACCTTCGAAGGTTGCCTTGATCATCGCCAGAGAGGCAGCGGTATCGGCCACCTTGGTATTGATCTCTCCACTTGAGTAATAACGGTCATACGGAGCTAAGAGCTCCGAGAGCGGAAGATCACTTGCCGCGAGCTCTGAGAGAGCGAAGAGCGCTGCCAGCATCCCCGAATCGGCACGCCAGAAATTCCCAAAGTAGAAGTGTCCGGAATGCTCTCCACCAAATACAGCACCAGTCTCCGCCATCAACTTCTTAATGTACGAATGGCCAACGCGAGAACGGATTGCTGTTCCGCCATGTTCTTCAACAATCTCTGGCACAGCACGTGAACTGATTAAGTTATAAATAATGGTTGCCCCAGGTTGGCGCTTTAATTCACGTACTGCAATCAACGCAGTGAGCGTAGAAGGATTTACCAATTCGCCCTTCTCATCGACAAGGAAACAGCGATCGGCATCACCATCAAAGGCGAGTCCAATATCTGCCTTCTCTGCCTTCACTCGCTTCTGGAGGTCAACGAGGTTTGCAGCTTCGATGGGATTAGCCTCATGGTTTGGGAAGGTGCCATCTAATTCAAAATACATAGGCGTGAGATCAACATTGAGCTTTGCCATAACCGCAGGAGCGGTGTAACCAGCCATTCCATTACCGGCATCAATCACTACCTTGAGCCGTCTCGCATTCGCTGTGGTCTTCGCATCAAAGAGGGAGAGGAGAAAATCGGCATACTCTTCCAACATCGGTTGATCATGCGAGACTCCAGGAGCTCGCAACGCCATGGGGACGCCGTGAAGAATTAATTCACGAATCCGAATGAGCCCCGACTCTTTACCAATGGGCCGAGCGCCACTCTTGCAGAGCTTAATTCCATTGTATTCCGCTGGATTATGACTTGC
>DAINZB010000021.1:0-16370 GCA_036749135.1 Candidatus Nanopelagicaceae bacterium
CCCTTGGCTCAACATTTGAAGCGCGTAACTCAACGCACCAGATGAAGAAGATGACTGCGGCAGATCTCATTCAATTCAAGAATTTCCTTGGCATTCCGATCGCCGATGAACTCATTGATGCCAAGCTTCCACCGTACTATCGCCCAGCTGAAGATTCTCCTGAGTACAAGTACATGATGGAGCGTCGCAATTCGCTTGGTGGCTCAATCCCATCTCGTCGTAAAGTGTCAAAGCCGCTTCCAATGCCTGAGGAGAAGGCATTTGATTCCGTTCGACGCGGCTCTGGTCAGCAAGGCGTTGCAACCACGATGGCCTTCGTTCGCCTCTTTAAAGATCTCGTTAAGGCAGAGGGCATCGGTCCACGCTTTGTTCCAATCATCCCGGATGAAGCACGGACCTTCGGTATGGATTCGCTCTTCCCAACACTTAAGATCTATTCTCCGCATGGACAGACTTACACATCTGTCGACCGGGAATTGATGCTCTCGTACAAGGAATCTACATCTGGTGTGATTCTTCACGAAGGAATCAATGAGGCCGGTTCGGTCGCATCCTTCACAGCAGTGGGATCGTCATACTCAACACATGACGAACCTATGATTCCTATCTATATCTTCTACTCGATGTTCGGATTCCAACGCACTGGCGATGCATTCTGGGCCGCTGCCGATCAGATGGTCCGAGGCTTTGTTCTCGGAGCGACAGCTGGTCGCACCACACTCAATGGTGAAGGCCTCCAACACGAAGATGGTCACTCACATCTCCTTGCGGCAACGAATCCAGCGGTCGTCTCATACGATCCAGCTTTCGCTCACGAACTCGGACATATTGTGAAGGATGGCCTTCGCCGGATGTATGGCGCGAATAGTGAGAATGTCTATTACTACCTCACCATTTATAACGAGCCAATTATTCAACCTGCCGAGCCAGAGAACCTCGATGTTGATGGCCTCTTGAAGGGTATCTACCTCTACTCCCCTGCCGCTCGTAATAGTAAGCGTGCTGCACAAATTCTCGCATCGGGTATCTCGATGCAGTGGGCACTCGCTGCACAGCAGAAGTTGCAAGATGAGTGGGATATCAGTGTAAACGTGTGGTCTGTTACCTCATGGAATGAACTACGTCGCGATGGTCTGGCAGTAGATCGCCATAACTTACTCAACCCTGATGATCGCAAGAGCGCCTACATCACCAAGAAATTGGAAGGTACCTCTGGACCGGTTATTGCAGTCAGCGACTTTATGCGCGCTGTCCAAGATCAGATTCAGCCATGGGTCAAGCAACCGTTCTACTCACTCGGAACTGATGGATTCGGTCTATCTGATACTCGCGGCGCACTCCGTCGCCATTTCAATGTCGATGCCGAATCAATCGTCGTTGCCACTATCGCCCAACTCGTCGAACAAGGCGAAGTGAAGGCGAAGGTCTTACGCGAAGCGATGGATAAGTACAAGATTCATGATGTGAGCGCAGCAGATGCAGGAAATACTGAAGGCTCCGGATGATCTCTCGCTTTCCAGTAATTGATATCTCGCCCACAACCTATTTTGGTGGCGAGTTTGTTGCTGCGAAGGCGATCCCGCACGAAGCCATCACTGTTGGTGCGACCATCATTCGTGAAGGCCACGAAAGTTTTGAAGCGCTCGTTCTCCTCTTTGATTCAGCTGGTAAGGAGCGCGCGCGAAACTCGATGCGCCTCATCTGGCCCGGTAGCGATCGCTATGAAGGCCTCATAACTCCTACTGATCTTGGCCATTGGTCTTTTGCTATTGAGGTGCGAGATGAAAAGGGAATTCACTCCACATCAGAGAAGTTCCCCATCTATGCCGAGACTCCACGTGCCTTAATCGGATCGTGGTACGAGTTTTTCCCACGCAGTGAGGGTGCTAAGAAGAACGCAGATGGTTCCATCACCAGCGGTACATTCCTCACTGCGATCGATTCTCTCGCCCGTGTTGCCGATATGGGCTTCGACATTCTCTATCTACCGCCTATCCATCCAATCGGACTCTCTTTCCGCAAAGGAAGGAACAACTCCACAACTGCGCAGCCTGGCGAACCAGGTGTCCCTTGGGGAATTGGCTCTGAAGCAGGTGGGCATGATGCGATCAACCCTGAGCTTGGCACGCTCCAAGATTTTCAGAAATTTGTAGCAGCAGCGGCAAAGCTAAAAATTGAGATCGCCCTTGATCTCGCACTCCAATGCTCCCCCGATCATCCCTGGGCGAAGAACCATCAAGAGTGGTTCACCAAGCGCGCAGATGGCACGATCGCCTATGCCGAGAATCCTCCGAAGAAGTATCAAGATATCTATCCGATCAACTTCGATAATGATTATGAAGGACTCCTCTCAGAAGTCATTCGCATCATTAAATATTGGATCTCGCAAGGCATCAGAGCATTTCGGGTCGATAATCCGCACACTAAGCCAGTTCACTTCTGGCAGGAGTGCATCGCAAAGATCAACGCAGAATTCCCAGATGTCATCTTCTTAGCAGAAGCTTTCACTCGCCCAGCGATGATGCATGCACTCGGTAAGGCTGGTTTCCAGCAGTCCTACACATATTTCACTTGGCGGGTAACCAAGCAAGAGCTGATCGATTACGGAACAGAGGTCGCGAAGCAGACGAGCGGTTTCTTCCGACCAAACTTCTGGGTCAACACTCCAGATATTCTGCCCTTCCACCTCCAGAGCGGTAATCCTGCAGTCTTTGCGCTACGTGCTGTCCTTGCCTCAACGCTAACGCCATCATGGGGAATGTATGCAGGGTATGAACTCTACGAACATACCCCTTTTAAAGAAGGTGGCGAAGAGTACAAAGACTCTGAGAAATATGAGATCAAAGTTCGCGATTGGGCCGGTGCCGCAAAGGCAGGGTTAACACTTGCGCCATTTATTAAGAGCCTCAACGCAATCCGTAAGGCCCATCCCGCATTACAGCGATTGCGGAACCTGGAATTTCACCCAACTGACTCTGATCAGATCATCGCGTATTCAAAGCGCGAAGGGAATGACTTGATTCTTGTTGTCGTTAACCTTGATCCAACAAGAGCGCAAGAGACCACAATTCACTGGAACTACTTCTTCTTGGGACTCGATGAGGTTCGTTTTGCCACCTTTGAAGTAACCGATCTCCTTGATGGAAAGCAATACTCGTGGGGCCGAGATACCTTTGTTCGCCTAGATCCTGCTCGCCCAGTCGGTCGAGTCGCACATATCGCCCACGTGAAGCTCTCATGAAGTTTTTCCGCAAGAAGTCCCACGACGTAACGGCGCAATTTCCGCCAGCTGGCTATCTCAATCCATATTCCACGCTCGGCGAACTCGATCTCTATCTGATCGGCGAAGGTCGTCATGAACGGTTATGGGATGTCCTTGGCGCTCATGTCATGCGTGATGAATCTGGCGAAGTAATTGGAACAGCTTTCTCGGTCTGGGCACCAAATGCGCAAGCGGTAAGCCTGATTGGTGATCACAACTTCTGGGATAAGCAGAGCAATCCGATGATCCCGCTCGGTGGCAATGGCATCTGGGAGGTCTTTATCCCGGGAATCGGGAGCGGCTCCAAATATAAATTTGCGATTCTCACGCGAGATGGACGATGGGTCGATCATGCTGATCCACTTGCACGCTCGAGTGAGATTCCGCCATCAACAGCTTCGATCGTCTACGAGTCAGAACACAGTTGGAACGATAGTGATTGGCTCACTCGCCGTGCAGTTCGCGAACCGTGGCGTTCACCAGTTTCGGTCTATGAGATGCACCTTGGATCATGGCGCCCAGGTCTTTCTTATCGAGAACTTGCGGTTCAGTTAGTGGAGTACGTGACCACGATGGGTTACACCCATGTTGAATTTCTGCCAGTGATGGAACACCCATTTGGTGGATCATGGGGCTATCAAGTGACGGGCTTCTTCGCACCGACCTCACGCTTCGGTTCACCAGATGATTTTAAATATCTCGTCAATGCTCTTCACCGGGCTGACATTGGCGTCATCGTCGATTGGGTTCCGGCTCACTTCCCCAAAGATGAATGGGCACTTGCTAAGTTTGATGGCACTGCGCTCTATGAGCATGAAGATCCTCGTTTAGGTGAACATCCCGATTGGGGAACCTTGATCTTTAACTACGGTCGCAACGAGGTAAGAAACTTCCTCGTCGCTTCAGCGCTCTATTGGCTTCTCGAATTCCATATCGATGGTATTCGCGTTGATGCAGTTGCATCGATGCTCTATCTCGATTACTCACGTGAACAAGGTCAATGGATTCCTAATAAATTTGGTGGCCGAGAGAATCTAGAAGCTGTAGCACTTCTTCAAGAGGCAACTGCTACCGCCTATCGCGAAGCACCTGGAATCATGATGATCGCTGAAGAGTCCACGGCCTGGGGTGGAGTCACTAAACCAACTTCAGAGAGTGGTCTCGGATTTGGTTTTAAGTGGAATATGGGCTGGATGCACGACACCTTGGAATATGTTGCTCATGAGCCAATTCATCGCGTTTATCACCACAATGAGATCACCTTCTCTATTCTCTACGCGTGGAGTGAGAACTTCATGCTCCCTCTCTCCCATGATGAGGTAGTACATGGCAAGGGTTCGCTCTTGGCAAAGATCCCTGGCGATCGTTGGCAGAAGCTAGCTACCCTGCGAGCGCTCTACGGCTTTATGTGGGCTCACCCTGGCAAGAAGCTGCTCTTTATGGGTTGTGACTTTGCCCAGAATGATGAGTGGAGTGAGAGCAAGTCACTCGATTGGCACCTTACTGAATTTGATGAACATGCAGGAGTGCAACGAACAGTTGCGGCCTTGAATCACCACTACGCCAAGACCCCCGCGCTTTGGCAGCGAGATACAACTCCTGAAGGTTTTACCTGGATCATTAATGATGATGGCGCCGGAAATACTCTTGCCTTTACCCGGTGGGCAGAGGATGGAACTCCGCTCGTCTCTATTACCAACTTCTCCCCAGTAGTTGATGAGAATTACTCACTTCACCTACCTCAGGCAGGAACATGGCGCGAAGTTCTCAATACTGATGATCAAAGTTTTGGCGGAAGCGGCGTTACAAATAGTGAAATTCACTCTCGTGCTGGCGAAGCTGTCTCGCTACGGATTCCTCCGCTTGCAACAATCTGGCTAACGCTTCACTGAAAGTTTCTCGCTACCTAACTTTGCGAAGAGTGAGGTCACGAGCAATAGAACCCCTGGCACCATAAGCGCAGTTGTAATGGATGTTGATTGTGCAATCCACGAGATAATAATTTTTGTAAAGAAGAAGATCGACGTATTAAAGAGCGCCATTTGCGCAACGACAAATCCTGCCGGGAATCTCGATTTACGCGTCGCAATAGTGGTGAACATTGGTGAGATGAAAGCTGAACCAATTCCGCCCAGGAAGAAACCTAGAAATGCAAGAACTAATCCGAGATGTGGGTTGCTCTTGGCAAAATGTGAGGCGAATTGAATGAGAACGATAAAGGTGACGCCCCCGAAGATCGCGCTATAACGGATCAAGAATCTCTCAGTAAAGTAGCGATAGACGATGTGAAGGTTTAATCGTCCAAGGATCATTCCCAGACCGAATGAGATATACGGCAAGATACTGAGCGAGGCAGAGACACCAATATCTTCCTTTGTATACAAGGTAGCCCAGTCGTTCGTTCCAACCTCAAGCATGATGCCGATGGTGCAGCCAATGAGGATGATCCACTCTTCTTGTAAGAAAATTTTGATCGACTTAACGCTTGCCTTCGTCTCCGAATCACCAGGTTCACGGGTTCCAGGGATCATCACGTGGCGCAATTTAAAGATGCTGTACATCGTTATCGCCCAAATAATGGAGATACCGACATCAATGTGCCAGGCGAGCGTGATGTGAGATGTGATTCCAACAGCGATAACAGCTGTGATCAGAGCGCCTGCACTCCAGGTTCCATGGAGCTTAGGGAGAATCGGAATTCCGCTTAACTTCTGGCGATGCAGTGAGAAGGTATTAATGGTGATGTGATACCCCGCCCATCCCATTGCAGCTGCGATCTGATCGAGCGCAAAGAGCCAGGTTGAGTGGATATGTGGTTGAACAAACATCGCGGCATAGAGCCAAGTTGAGGCAAAGATCAGGACATTCCGAGTTCCGAATCGCTGAACAATCTGACCCATATAGATGAGAGCTACAAATGACCCGATTGTTCCAATAGAGAAGAGAGTTCCAAGGGTTCCATTATTGACATGGAGATTCGCCTTAATATCTGGCGTGCGTGGCGCGATCATCATGACCCCGACACCGAAGAGGAAGAATATAGCTCGAGTATAAAAAGACTCTTCCTTGGAAATAGTGATCATCAGAAGAGTGCACTCGCTAACTGTTGTCGGGCCTTTGCCAGGCGTGGGTCATCAGGCTCAATCAAGGTAAAGAGAATCAAGAGATGATCTCTCACTCGTTTACGGTCATCACCAGCCGAATTTCGGACTGCAGAGATGAGTCTAGAGGTAGCTCCCTCGAAATCGCCCTGAGCGATCTCGCAATCAGCAGTCATAATCTGCATCGCTAAGTCTTCGGGGTGGGTATCTGCTTGCTTCGCAGCATCGACCGGATCAACGCCGTCTATGCGAATAAAGAGCTCGACTTGGGCTAGTCCTAATTTTGCAAAGTCATTATTCGGAGAGCGCTTTAACCATTCCTCATATGACCTCTTAGCCCCGAGATAATCCCCCGCTTGAAGTGCTGCCATCGCAGCCTCTTCTTCAGGTTCTATAACATCGACGGGATCAGCCGTTTCAACCGGAGCGGCTCCGACACCTTTTTGTGCGGCAAGTTCAAGAACTTTATTGATAACGGCGCGGACTTGGTCAGCTGGTGGCACCGATTCAAAGAGTGGAACGAGTTGCTCTTGAATAATGGCAATTGCAAGTGGAACGGATTGGACTTGAAGTGCCTTTGCGACAGCAGGTTCAGCATCCACATTGACGCTACCGAATATCCAGGTTGGCTCCCCTGTTGCAGTGGCATCATCGCGATTGAATTGGCGCATCATCGGAAGAAGTGATTGTGCTTGGGTGCTGCGCGGTGACCAACATAAAATAATCGCTACCGCCTCATTCGAGGCAGGCAATAACTCCGAAACTAAATTGTTCTGGGTGACAACGTAACCAAGGTCTGCCGGATCGATTGTGACTGCCGGTTGGCGAAGCGTCCCAAGATCGAAGGCGCCACCGAAGTTTCCCAATCCTTTGGCGCTAGGTGGCAGGCTCATACCCTTATCCTGCCAAACTTTTGCCCGCTAGCGCTCCGAAACTGCAACGGGTTCTTCAGGATTAAGCGTTCCGGAATCGGTTCTAAAGGGGAGGATATTGGTGATGTATTGCTGGGTTGCATAGTCAATCCCCAGATCTTTTCCAGCCTGCTCCCCTAGGTACCAGCGATGCTCGAGGATTTCATGGAACATCTGTGCAGGTTCAACTCGGCCGCGAAGCTCTACCGGAATTTGATCAATGACATGGTCGAAGACAGTAGTGAGCCAACGGCGAGCAAGGACCTCGGTGGAGTGGCCAGTATGAGATTCACGCGCACGATAACGATCGAAAGATGCAAGTAACCGCTTCGCTTGCAGCTCCTCAGCATCAAGACCGAGGATCTCTTTCAAACGTTGTTGGTGATATCCAGCAGCCACCAAACGCGGTGAGAACTTAAGCATTCCTTTATCGCCATCCATGGTGACTTCGACTTCTTCAACGGCAAAGCCCAGATCTTGAAGCGAGCGCATCGCACGTTCGACCGCATGACGATCTTTAGGGTCAAGGATCTGAGGCTCTTTGAGAGACTTCCACAATCTGCGATAACGCGAGATGACTCCTTGGCTGGCACGAATCGGATCCATACCGGGATGGAGAACACCGGCGATAGCGAGATCTTCCAATTCGGCAGCAACATTGAAGAGCGCAATATCAAGATCGTGCTCACGTTGGCCATCAGTCAATACGGTCTGGAACTCGCCGGTCTCAGCATCGACGAGATAGGCCGAATACTCAGAAGCATCTCTGCGGAAGAGCGCATTCGAGAGCGAACAATCGCCCCACCAAAATCCAAGGAGATGGAGCTTTACTAATAAGAGCGCGAGCGCATTTGCCATTGTGGTGATCTCATGAGGAGTGACGCCGCCGCTAAGAATGACGCGATAAGGAAGTGAATATGGCAGGTACCGGGTAACGAGAGCAGTAGGCAGCTCGTTACCGCGCGTATCGAGTCGGCCAGTTACGACGGCCAGGGGTTCCACGCAGGGTGCACCCCGAGTATTGAGTTCACGGAGAACCGCATACTCCTTGGTCGAGAACTCTTCTACCGTCTCTTTGACGGCATAGACATCTTCATCTCGATCACCAGTGCGGACGAGGCGAACGACGTGGCGAGAGATGCCTCGCATTGAGGTGAGGCCAGGATCTTCCGGCCAATCTTCGAGGAGCTTGGACCACGGCAGGTCATAGAGCGAGATGATCTCGGTACCGCTACCGGTGATACTCAATTCGCTCATGGCGCCATTCTTCCCCATCGAGAGCGTAAAGCGAGTTAAAATTGCGTTATGGCTAACTTAATTCCCAAGATCCCTGGATTGAAGAATCGCAAGAGCTCCAATCCCCAGAAAGCAGACTTGGGATCATTAGGTGAACCGCTCGATCGAGCCCATCCGTTCTACTTCGGCTTCTTAGCTGCATCGGGCGCTGTGATCGCAGTTACATTATTGCGCGCCTTCGCAAGTGCTTCGCAGGTATTCGTTCTGATCTTGATCTCACTCTTCTTTGCAGCGGGGCTCAATCCTGCGGTGAACTTCTTTCAACGTCGTGGCCTCAATCGACCAACGTCAGTTGGCGCTGTCGTCGCAATTGTTATTGGTTTCGTCGCTCTCTTTGCACTCGTGGCAATTCCACCGATCGTCGATCAGGTGAACTTGCTTGTAAAGAATGCACCGAGTTTGATCGAAAGTTTGAAGAATAATCACACCATCAACCAGCTCAATCAACACTATGGGATTGTCGACTCGATCCAGAAGAAGGTCACCTCATCGATCCACGATGGCCAATTTGTGGTTACTGCCTTTGGTGGAGTTCTTGGCGTTGGTAAGGCTGTTCTCTCTGGAGCAATCTCTGTACTAACAATTTTGGTACTCACCCTCTACTTCCTTGCCTCACTTCCATCAGTGACACAGGTTGCCTACCGCTTCGTGCCAGCATCTCGCCGAGCACGTGTTGCTGGATTAAGCGATGCGATCATCGATCGCGTAGGTATCTTTGTGGGTGGACAGGCAACAGTCTCCTTTATTGCCGCCATCTATATTCTGATCGTCGGCTTGATCATCGGAATGCCATACCCAACAGCGTTATCCCTACTTGTCTTCTTCTGTGGCCTCATCCCACTCATCGGACATATTTTGGGAGTCTCGGTTGTGACGTTGATGTGTCTCACGAAGTCACCACTCACTGCGTTGATCGCCTTCGTTGCTTATGTTCTCTATGTTCAAGTTGAGAACTACATTGTGATGCCACGGATCATGCGCAAGTCACTCTCGATCCCAGGTCTCGTCACGATCATCGCCGCACTTCTTGGTACAAGCCTGCTCGGCTTAATTGGTGGACTACTTGCAGTACCTGTTGCAGCAGCGGTCTTACTGATTGTGGATGAGGTCGTCTTCCCTAAAGCTGATTTAGGTTGAGGATTACCACTCAGTCGGTAGCGGCAAGCGAGATGGTGCAAGGATCTTCGTAATCTCAGTAAGCACTCGGTGAACTGCAGGCTCGCCTACCCAGAGATGCTTTCCATCGGCAATATTGATCAACTCGATCTGCCGTAATTTTTCGAAACGGAGCTTCGCCTCAACTGGTTTCAGATAATCATCAAACTCTGGAATGAGCGCAGTCACCGGACGACCATCATTCGCCCACCATTCCAGATCGCTCTCTTGCGTTGTCATCAATGGTGGACTTAACAGAATAATTCCTTTGACTCGTGGATCACGAGCATGGCGCAGTGCGAGATCGGTACCAAAGGACCAACCGACGACCCAGAGATTATCTGCATGAGCATCATCGAAGGCGAAGTTGATTGCCGCTTCGACATCTAACTTCTCTAACCCACCATTGTCATACGCGCCTTCAGATTTACCAGCTGCGCTTTCAGTACCGCGAGTATTGAAGCGAATGAGTTCGATACCGGCCATGGCAGGTAAGCGGTTGCTCGCCTTCTTATAGATGTGGCTATCCATCATTCCCCCACCGGTTGGGTTGGGATGCAGGCAGAGCAAGGTCGCAGTTCGATCACCGATCGGTGAGGCTACCTCGCCAACGAGGGTGAGGTTATCTGCAGTCCGAAGCGTGATCGGGCGTCGATTCGCTGGCAAAATACTGCTCGGACGTATTAACTCTGGCACGGTATGAGTTTACAGTTAGAGCATGAGCACTACGACCCTCACTGAATTTCCTAGCCATAACCCTGCAACCGGAGAGGTAATCGGTACCTACCGAAACGCCTCTGTTGAAGATGTGAATGCAGCTGTTGCGAGAGCTCATGCGAGTTCACGCGCCTGGCAGGCGCTCGGCTTTGCTGGTCGTAAGAAGGTTCTCGTTGCATGGGATGCGGTTATCTCAAAGCGACTCAGCGAGATCACCGAACTTGTTGCCCTTGAAACGGGTAAGCCATTAAGTGATGCATCGCTGGAGATTTCACTTGCGATCGGTCACCTTGATTGGGCAGCGAAGAACGCTGCTCGTTATCTCTCCCCTGTGACTCGCAATCCTGGATTGATTATGGCCAATATGAAGGCCCGAGTAGAGCGCGCACCATATGGTGTTGTTGGCGTGATTGGTCCATGGAACTACCCAGTCTTTACTCCGATGGGTTCGATCGCTTACTCACTCGCTGCTGGCAATACCGTTGTCTTCAAGCCAAGTGAGTACACACCAGGTGTTGGTGAATGGCTCGGAGCAACCTTTGCTGAAGTTGCTCCTTTCCCAGATATCTTCCAAGTCATCACTGGCCTTGGCGCAACTGGGCAAGCGCTGACAAATGCCGCGGTCGACAAGATCGCATTTACTGGCTCTACGCGCACTGCCAAGAAGGTCGCAGCTGCTGCAGCTGATCGCATGATTCCAACAGTGCTCGAATGCGGCGGAAAAGATCCGGTGATCGTTGACTCCGATGCGAATATTAAGAAGGCCGCTGAATATGCACTCTGGTTAGCTATGTCGAATGCTGGTCAGACCTGCATCGGTGCAGAGCGCGTCTATGTTCACCATGCAGTTGCTGATGAATTTATCCGCGAGATTGGCGATATGGCCAAAGAGATCCACCCTGGTGTCAATAAGAACTATGGTCCGGCCACAATGCCATCACAGCTCAATGTGATCCAGAGTCATATCGATGATGCTGCTGCTAAGGGCGCAAAGTTCTTGATCGGTGGAACCGATTCAGTTCAGCCACCATTCGTGCAGCCAACAATCATGCTCGATGTTCCAGAGGATTCATTGGCGATCACGGAAGAGACCTTTGGACCAACCTTGACCATCAATCGCGTACAGAACATGGATGAGGCGGTAGCGCTTGCTAATGCGACTCGTTATGGACTTGGAGCATCAGTCTGGTCGAAGCGCAATGGCGAGAAGATCGCATCACAGTTGGTGACTGGCATGGTCTCGATTAACTCGGTTATTGGCTTTGCTGGCGTTGCGACTGTGCCATTCGGTGGCGTGAAAGATAGTGGTTATGGCCGCATTCACGGACCTGAAGGACTCCACGAATTCACTTATTTGCGCTCTGTTGTGAGTGAGCGATTCGCTCTTCCATTCGCATTTACGACATTTAAGCGAACAAAGTTTGCAGATAAGTTCTTAACCTCAGTTATTAAATTCCTGCATTAATTACTTTTAATAACGAGGGGCGTTACGCGATCGCTCTGTGCGAGGCGTGCGCTGTCCCTTCTTCTTCCAACATGGCGTATGCCAGTGGCGACGGCTCTCGATGTCATAGTCGAGCCAGGCAACGATGTGTGGTGTTGCTGTAGGGATCATCTGATCGCAGCCAGGACAGCGATAGGGCTTGGTAGAACTTGAGCCAGTGATCTTGCGAACTTCGTAGATGCCATCAGCATGTTCTTCGGTACTCGAAAAGCTGAGACCGATTTCTTCAATATTGCGTTCTTCGGGAGCCGGCTGCGCCTTACCGCGTGATCGCTTTGAGGTATTTTTGCGTGGGCTCACCCCCTAATTATGCGACTATTATGCTCATATGACATCTCGGAGCGCGGCAATTACTGTCACGGGGCTGCGTAAAAGTTATGCCGGTGTCGATGCGGTCGCAGGGTTGGACCTTGAAGTCCACACTGGTGAGATCTTTGCAATCCTTGGTCCAAACGGGGCGGGTAAGACCACTACCGTTGAAATCCTTGAGGGTTATCGCGATCGTGATGCCGGCGATGTTCAGGTGTTGGGCGAAGACCCACAGAACCCATCCAGTGGAGATCGCGTCTGGCGCAATCGCATCGGGATTGTCCTTCAATCTGTCAGTGACTTCGCCGATTTAACAGTGAGCGAAACTATTCATCACTTCGCACACTATTACACCAAGGCTAAAGATCCAGAGAAGGTTATCGATCTTGTAGGGCTGCGTGAGAAGACAGAGGCGAAGGTCGTGACGCTCTCCGGCGGACAACGCCGCAGACTCGATGTCGCACTTGGGATTATTGGCTCACCTGAAATCCTCTTTCTCGATGAACCTACGACTGGCTTTGATCCAGAAGCTCGACGTGCATTCTGGGAGCTCATCCGCGCTCTACGCGATGAAGGAACAACAATCCTTTTAACGACTCACTACCTTGATGAGGCAGAGGCGCTTGCTGATCGAGTTGCAGTGATTAACAAGGGCCGGGTCTTAGAAGTCTCACCACCAGCAACTTTGGGTGGCCGCGCCGACGCAAAGGCGACAATCTCCTGGAGTGAGGGCGGTCAAACAAAGACCGAGATCACCGCTACCCCGACTGCTTTTCTCAGCGACCTTGCAAAGCGAATTCCAGGCGAGATCGAAGATCTGACCGTTACCCGCCCGTCACTTGAAGATATTTACTTGAGAATGATTGGTGAAGCATGAGCGGCATCATTCGACTAGGACTTCTTCGAGGCAATCTCGAGATCAAACAATTCTTGCGTCAGCGCGAATCTGTTGTCTTCACACTCGCCTTCCCTGTGATTCTGCTCTTCATCTTTGGTTCGGTCTTCAAGAATACGATCGCACCGGGCGTCACCTTCAGCCAATATTTTGTCGCAGGGATGGTTGCATCTGGTTTGGTCAATACTGGATTCCAGCAACTCGCAATTTCAATTCCGATGTCCCGCGACTTTGGAACGCTCAAGCGCCTTCGCGGAACCCCGATGTCACCGATCTCCTACTTCATCGGTAAAGCAATCGTTGTTACAGCTGCAATGCTCTTCCAAGTAGCGCTCCTGCTTGGTTTTGGCGCTCTTCTCTTTGGCTTGCATCTGCCAACTTCGGCGACGCTCTGGCTCCGCTTTATCTGGCTAATTATTCTCGGCAGCGCTTGCTCCACCGTGCTTGGCATTGCATTCTCATCAGTTCCCAAGAGCGGCCGTGGTGCATCTGCAGTGGTCTCACCTATCGTGATCGTGCTGCAATTCCTATCAGGTGTCTTCTTTGTCTTCTCTGATCTGCCCAAGTGGATGCAAGATATCGCCGCCGTTTTTCCACTGAAGTGGCTTACCCAAGGTATGCGTTCAGTCTTTCTGCCAGATTCATTTGCTATGAAAGAGGCTGGCCGCTCATGGGAGATTGGCAAGATCGCACTGATTCTTGTTATTTGGCTGATTGTCGGAACCTTCTTATCCGTACGAACCTTTATGTGGTCTGAAGAATGATCCGTAAACTCATCGCAGCGTTCACGCTCACCGCACTTATGATCCCAACGGTTGCAACTGCGGCTTCGCCCTCACCCAAGCCAACTAGTCACTCCACGGCAAAGAGCACAGCGAAGGCTGCACCAAAGTCGACGGCGAAGGCCACGACTTCGAAAACTTCCACCACGAAACACACCACAACTCGCCACTATTACGCGCCGAAACGCGTCGTTGTCACGCCATCACCAAAGCCGGTCTGGCCACCAAAGGGTTTTGCAGCAAATAATGGCGTCTACGCCTTCATTCCATCTGGCTCACAACTTGTCAGCCTACTCAGCGCTCAATCAAAGCTCGCTACCCAGGTAACTCAATGCAAGGCGATGGCCTGTGGTGCGGTCTATGTTGGATCTGACAGTGATTGTCAGTATTGGGAAGTGAATTCGAAGGTTTATGGTCCAAACCCGGCTGATGTTACTTCGATGATTGAATACGGCACCTTGCGAACCCTTGCTCCTGCAACGAAGGCGCAGAAGATCCTGCCGATTATTCTATTGAGCGGAGAGCCGCTCTTCCCGCATGAGAATCTCATCCTTCAAACACTGGGGATCTCGTCGAATAATTTCTATACCCAGATCGCGCAAGGCAAGTCATTGACTCAGATTGCTGGCAGCAAGATCAATGCCATTGTTTCAGCGATCACCGCTGATGAGAACAAGGGCATCAACACTCAATACTCAGCAGGAACTATTACTGGCGATCAAGCACAGGCGCTGCGCGATGCAACATCTGTAAGAATCGCAACTGAGTTGACGAACTACAACCTCAATGTCGGTGGAATCACCGTCTCATGCTGGACGCAGGCACCAACAGATAAGGTCCCATCATTTACTTACACGATGGATCCCAACCACTTTTAACGTTAGCGATTAGCTCCAGGAACCCAGAGTTGATCTCCCAATGACTTGTTCTCAACACGAGCAAGAACAAAGAGAAGATCTGAGAGTCGGTTCAAATACTTTGCAGTCAAAGGATTAACGCCGGCGCCGAATGAGTGAATCGCATGCCAGGTTGAACGCTCTGCGCGACGTACAACTGTGCGAGATACGTGGAGCAGCGATGAAGCTGGTGTTCCTGATGGAAGCACAAATGAGCGAAGCGGCTCGAGCGATTCGTTGTAGTGATCGATCTGCTCTTCGAGGTAAGTAATCTGAGATTCAAGAACACGGAGCGGCTCGAACTCTGGGTTATCGATCACTGGGGTACAGAGATCAGCGCCGACATCGAAGAGGTCGTTCTGAATGCGGACCAAGAGCTTGGTAATCGACTCGTTGGTGATGCCACCAAGGGAGAGAACTACTCCAATGCTTGAGTTAGCCTCATCGACATCGGCATATGCCTCAAGACGTGGGTCATTCTTTGAGGTACGAGACATATCTCCAAGAGATGTTGTGCCATCGTCGCCGGTTTTTGTATAGATACGAGTGAGGTTAACCATGGGTTCAGCCTAGGCGAACAACTAGAATACGACCACTTCAAAGATCGAACAGGGGGTTAACAATGGCCGGAGATGCCTTTCGTGTCGTTGGCCCTGCCCGCCTCTCTGGCAGCGTTGCAGTGCGCGGAGCGAAGAATTCAGCGCTGAAATTGATGGCCGCCTCACTTCTGGCTCCAGGTAAGAACACGCTGCTCAATGTTCCAGATATCGCTGATGTCGAGATCATGTCCGAACTCCTTGAGCGCCTTGGTTGTACCGTCTCTCACGATCGAAGCAACCACTCCCTCACTATTGATGTGCCAGAGACGCCATCACATAAAGCTGATTACGATCTCGTTCGCAAGATGCGCGCATCGATCAATGTTCTCGGACCACTTGTCACTCGTGTTGGTGAAGCCGATGTTGCACTCCCAGGTGGCGATGCCATCGGGTCACGCGGTTTAGATTTCCATATCGAAGGTCTACGCGCACTTGGCGCCGATGTCCATCAAGAACATGGTTATGTCATTGCAAAGTCACCACAGGGCCTTACAGGTGCCACCGTCTCACTAGATTTCCCAAGCGTAGGTGCGACCGAAAACCTCATGACCGCTGCCGTTCTTGCCAATGGCACAACCACAATTGAGAATGCCGCACGCGAACCAGATATCGTCGATATCGGTGAGTACCTCATCAAGATGGGCGCGCATATCGAAGGTCTTGGATCTTCCACGATCACGATCACTGGTGTTAAGAGACTCTCTCCTGCTACCCACGCAACACTTCCGGATCGCATTGTGACCGGCACATGGGCATTCGCTGCTGCGATGACCCAAGGCGATATCACCATTATCGGTGGCCGCCCCGATCACTTAGAGATTCCACTCGATAAACTCGTTGAAGCTGGCGCTGTTATCACTACAACCCCTGATGGCTTCCGAGTAAAGATGGACCGCCGCCCCAGCGCCGTTGATATTGCAACACTTCCCTACCCAGGATTCCC
>DAINZB010000022.1:0-4646 GCA_036749135.1 Candidatus Nanopelagicaceae bacterium
GGATCTTTGAGGGTGTACCAAAAAGGTGTGACTTCGCTAATTAAGTCGGCATTGGTTAGAGCCGAAGGGAGAGCAGTCTTCGTGGAGTAATAAGGAATCCATCCGGAGAGAATCTTTCGTGGTGGATTGTCAGCGAGCGCAGTAGGAGTTACGGCTACAAGAGAGAGGACCGCCACCACGAGAGAGGTGAGGCGGCGCCAGTTCACGTTCCGCACTTATTCCTTCTTGAGGGTTGCGTAGATCTCTTTACATGTTGGGCAGATGGGGAACTTCTCGGGATCGCGGTTTGGGACCCACTTCTTGCCACAGAGAGCTCGAACCGGCTTGCCGGTCACGGCAGATTCCACAATCTTCTCTTTGCGTACGTAGTGAGAGAAACGTTCGTGGTCGCCATCATCGGTGGAGAGGGGTGAGGTCGACTCCTCCACCTTCTCTTGAACTCCACCGCGAGTAAGAAGGCCAGGTAGATCAGAAATACCTATGCGCATGGGCTCGATTCTATCGCCTAAGATTCTCTAATGAAGGATCTCCTGCGTACCGCCGACTTAAGTCGCGCCGATGTTGACCTGCTTCTCGATACTGCTGCCGAATTTGCACGTAATCCTCTTCGATCAACCGATGTACTTGCTCATCGCACTGTCGGTATCTACATGACAAAGCCTTCAACCCGCACTCGCTTGGCATCTGAGACTGCAGTTGCACACTTGGGTGGAACACCTATCTTTATTCGTGGCGATGACCTGCAGATTGGTCGCGGTGAAACAATTGCGGATACCGCAAAAGTGATTAGCGGATTTTGTTCAGCTCTGATTATCAGAACCTTTGCGCAGAGCGATGTTGATGAATTAGGTACTCACTCATCAATTCCAATTATTAATGGTCTCACCGATCTCGATCACCCGACCCAGCTCTTAGCGGATTGGGCAACTATTCGTGAAGTTTTCGGAAACGATATTGCTGGACGCAAATTCACTTATGTCGGAGATGGCAACAATATGGCCCATGCTTGGCTTGCGATGGGTGCAATTCTTGGAGCTCATGTCGTTGTCTCATCGCCTACTGGACAATGGGCGCCAGATTCCGATGCCGTTGCTACTGCACGAAAGATCGCTGAATCAACAGGTGCAAAGGTTGAGATCGACCACGATCCAGAATCAGCTGCGAAGGGTTCGTCCGTTCTCTATACCGATGTCTGGATGTCGATGGGAGATCCCGAAAGCGAACGGAGAGAGAAACTCGCTGCGTTAGCTCCATACCAAGTCAATGGCCACCTCATGGGCTTAGCTGAAAAAGATGCCATCTTTATGCACTGCCTTCCTGCCCACCGCGGAGAAGAAGTGACTGCTGATGTGATTGATGGCGAGCGCTCCTACATTTGGCGCGAGGCCTATCACCGCCGCACCACGATTCAATCGATCCTCTATCACCTGGTCCGGGGCGAGCTCACGGGGCGCAACTAACTCTCTTGAGCGTATGGCAACCAAGTTGCCACCTTGTTTCCAGGTATTTCCAGAGATTAGCCACTGACAAATGGGCTGGTGGCCTATAGCGTTTCGCCATGCGAGTAGCTGTTCCCAAAGAGAGCCGGTCCGGCGAGAAGCGCGTTGCGCTCGTGCCCGACATCATCAATAAATTAACGAGAGCAGGGCTTGAGGTCATTATTGAATCAGGTGCTGGTGTTAGCGCCGAGTTCTCTGATGATCAATATGCCGCTGCTGGTGCCACCATTAAAAGTGGAGATGTCATATCGGGCGCTGATGTGATCGCATCTGTTCAACCACTTACTCCTGATCAGATGAAATCCTTGAAGAAGGGTGCCATCACCATCTCGTTCCTCTCCCCCACTACCGCTGTCGATTCGATCGAAGCTGCCGCAAGTGCGGGAGTCACTGCGATCTCGTTGGAGCTCGTCCCAAGAATTTCCCGTGCCCAATCGATGGATGCTCTGACTTCACAAGCGCTCTGTGCCGGATATAAAGCGGCACTTGTGGGTGCCGAACTCTCGCCTCGATTCTTTCCATTACTTATGACTGCTGCTGGAACTGTTACTCCAGCAAAGGTTGTCGTTCTCGGTGCCGGTGTCGCCGGGTTGCAAGCGATTGCAACTGCGAAGCGCCTTGGTGCTGTTGTAAGCGCATATGACGTCCGCCCAGCATCAGCAGATGAAGTGAAATCGATGGGTGCAAAGTTCATTACCCTTGAATTAGAAGCGCTCGAAGGCGCAGGTGGTTATGCCCGCGAGATGACGGAAGAGCGCGCTGCGAAACAGCGTGAACTTCTCACACCATATATATCTGAAGCTGATGTGCTCATCACAACTGCAGCCGTACCAGGGCGAGCAGCACCTCGACTTGTTACTGCTGAGATGGTTTCAACCATGGCACCTGGATCGGTCGTCGTTGATCTCGCCGCCGAGACTGGTGGCAACGTTGAAGGCACTAAGCCTGGCGAAATTGTTGTCACTTCACATGGAGTACGCATGTGGGGCGGCAAAGATGTTCCAAGTCAGCTCGCAACCCATGCCTCGATGCTCTTCTCTCGCAATGTGGTCAATCTCCTCTTGCTAATGGCCTCATCCGTGGACGGTAAGCCAACCGGTGAGATCACCCCAGATTTCAGCGATGAGATCATCGATTCAGCAACGCTCACATTTAATGGATCTCGCCGCACACCAGAAGGAGCTAAGAAATGAGTAATGGCCTCGCACTCCTCTCGATTTTTGTTCTCTCTGTCTTTGTGGGCTTTGAAGTCGTCGCAAAGGTCTCAACGACCTTGCATACACCTCTTATGTCAGGTGCAAATGCCATCCACGGAATCATCCTTGTCGGTGCGATCGCAGTGGCAAATAACGCGACCAGCAATCTCCAACTCATTCTCTCGATCCTCGCAGTTGTTCTTGCGACCATCAATATGGTCGGTGGATTTGTCGTAACGGACCGAATGCTCGAAATGTTTAAGGGCAAGAAGAAGGAGGTGAAGTAAGTGAATCGCAATCTCTATGACTTACTCGGCCTCGTTGCTGCCATCTGCTTCATCATGGCGCTTAAGGGTCTCTCATCACCAAAATCTGCCCGTCGTGGAAATATCATCGGCGCTGTCGGCGCGACCTTGGGAACTGTTCTCGTCTTCTGGGCGCCAGGAAGTTCACATAAGCATCTACCTTTGATTCTCGGAGCTATTGCCTTTGGCGTTCTCGTCGGAGTTCCAGCTGCTCGTCGAATTCAAATGACACAGATGCCACAACTCGTTGCTCTCTTTAATGGTGTTGGTGGCGGTGCAGCTGCACTCGTATCAACTGTTGAGTACCTCAAACTCGGCAACGGTGCGACGACTGCCGAGATCCTCGCGACTGTCTTCACAGTCGTCGTTGGTTGTATCTCATTCTCAGGTTCGATCATTACCTTCTTAAAGTTGCAGGAGTTAATGACAACGCGTCCCGTCGTCTTCCCTGGCGGTCGCTTTGTTATTGCTGCGACCCTTGCAGGAGTAGTTGGAACTGCCGGTTGGGTCATCAACGCTGGTGGCACATCACCGCTTCTCATTATGGGTGGGCTCTCCCTCGCATTTGGTGTGCTCTTTGTGCTCCCTGTCGGCGGCGCAGATGTTCCAATCGTTATCTCTTTACTCAATGCCTTCACTGGTCTGACAGTTGCTGCCAGCGGTTATGTTCTTCAAGCAACTCTCTTAATCGTCGCCGGAACACTCGTTGGTGCATCGGGAACGATTCTCACTCGCTTGATGGCCGCAGCAATGGGTCGCTCACTCTTTGGCACCCTCTTCGGTGCATTTACTGCAAAGCCACAAGAGAGCTCGGGCGCTGCTGAAGTTCGTCCGGTGAAATCTGGCTCGGCCGATGACGTTGCCATTCTTCTCAACTACGCCCAGCGCGTTGTCATCGTTCCTGGCTTCGGTCTCGCCGTCGCTCAAGCTCAACATACGGTTCGCGAACTCGCAGACTTGCTGAGCGGAAAAGGTATTGAAGTTGCCTATGGAATCCATCCTGTGGCCGGTCGTATGCCTGGACATATGAATGTCTTGCTCGCAGAAGCAAATGTTCCATACGAACAACTCGTCGAGATGGAAGAAGTGAATCCAACCTTCCCTCAGACCGATGTCGTTCTCGTTGTTGGTGCAAATGACGTTGTTAACCCAGCGGCAAAGACCACTCCTGGTTGCCCAATTTATGGAATGCCAATTCTGGATGTTGCTCAAGCTGGCAATGTGATCTTTTTAAAGAGATCGATGCGCCCAGGCTTTGCTGGTATCGAGAATGAACTTCTCTACGATGCCAAGACAACACTTCTCTTTGGTGATGCGAAAGAGTCATTAACGAAGGTTGTCTCTGCCCTTAAAGCACTGTAGTTCGTTTATCGTGAACGATCACAGCGTTCACGTTACCTACATGTAAAAGGCTAAGCGCGCTTGCCACGTACGATCTGAATCGGCCACTTCACTTCTTGACCAAGTTTTGCGGCTGCCTCTAGTGGCCAGCGTGGATTGCGGAGGAATTCCCGAGCCATCATGACGGCATCTGCCTGACCCGTTGCAACAATCTCTTCCGCCTGAGCTGGTTCGGTAATCATGCCGACCGCTGAAGTTGTTGCCCCGCCAGCGCTCTTTACTGCATGTGCGAAGTGAACCTGATA